>NZ_JBEPCJ010000070.1:0-57081 GCF_040299565.1 Spirillospora sp. NPDC000708 | reverse complement strand
CCCAGGGGGGCGACCCCCTGGAACCCCCGTCACGGTCGTGAGGCCGTTTCCCCGCTCCGCTGGCGCTCCGCGGCGAAACGGCCTCACGACCGTCGGGCGTGCCCGCTGCGCTCGCTGCACTCGCTCCGCGTGCCCGCCCGTGGCGCGGGCTGGGGTCCGGTCTTCCGGGAGGGGGCCGCAACCGGCTCCTCCGTGGGCCACGGGTTCGCGCGTTTTGTGATGAAACTTCGGTAGTCTCGGTGGTGTGGCGCTGCCCCGCACCTACGAGAGCCAGAACTGCTCGATCGCCCGCGCGCTGGAGGTCGTCGGCGACCGCTGGACGCTGCTGGTGATCCGCAGCGCGTTCGAGGGCGTCCGCCGCTTCGACGACTTCCAGGACGCGCTCGGCGTGGCCCGCAACGTCCTCACCGACCGGCTGACCCGGCTGTGCGACGAGGGGATCATGCGCCGCGTCCCGTACCAGGAGCGGCCCGAGCGCCACGAGTACCGGCTCACCCGCAAGGGCGTCGAGCTGTGGCCGGCGATGATGACCCTGCTGATGTGGGGCGACCGCCACTACGCCCCCGACGGGCCACCGGTGATCGTCGGGCACCGCGGCTGCGACGGCACCCTCACCGCCCGCTTCACCTGCGACTCCTGCGGCGCCGCCCTGGGCCCCGGGGACGTCGACCCGCGGCCCGGCCCCGGCGCCTAGCGGATCCCGACGAAGAATCGGCCGGCCGTTCATCGGAATGTGGGTTGCTTGACGAAACCCTCTGCGCTCCAATGGGTTTCATGAAGCAACCCATTGGGCGCACCGCCGCGCCCGCGCTGGAGGACGTGCGGATCCGGCCCTACGGGGTCACCGACCACGACCGGCTCGTCCGGATGTCCGACCGGCTCTCCGGCAGCAGCCTCTACACGCGGTTCTTCTCCGGCACGCCGCGCATCCCGGACTACTACGTCGCCGCCATGGACCGCCTGGACCACTGGGACCGCGACGCCTTGGTGGCACTGGTCGGCGGGGAGATGGTGGGGATCGCGGAGTACGTCCGGGACGCACGGGAGCCGTTCCGGGCGGAGATCGCGGTGCTGGTCGCCGATCCGTGGCAGCGCCGCGGCCTCGGCAGCCGCCTCATCGGCTACCTGACGCACCTCGCCGCGCGGCGCGGCATCACCGAGTTCGGCGCCGACGTCATCCTCACCAACCGGGACGCCCTGCTGTTCATCCGGCACGGGTGGCCCGCCGCCCGCTCGCGCATGGAAGAGGGCGCCGCCCGGTTCCGCCTGCCCCTCCGCTCGTGATCCCCGGCGTCCGGGACGGTCACGACCGGTGCAGGCTGCCGTCGATCAACTGGCCGTCGGCCCCCAGCGCCCGGTAGCGCAGCACGTCCGACTGGAGGACGAAGAGCCCGTCACCGCTGACGCAGGCACCGCTCTTCACCTCGATGTGGACCTTGATGGACATCGCCTGCGGCTCGGTGAGCGTCACGTCCGACCGGCACCCGGCGATCGGGATCTGGAACGACCCGATGTACCCGCCGGTCGCCCCCTGCTGGACGTAGAGGCCCACGTCGACGGTGGCGCCGTTGCTCACCGCGGTCCCCTGCCATGATCCGAGGAACGCCGACGGGACGTCCTTCGCCGCACCGTCCGGCCCGCTCGGCGGCGTCGCCCCCGCCACCTGCTGTCCTCCGGCGGGCACGGTCGGCGACGGCGTGGGCTGCGGCGGCCGCAGCAGCCCGAACCCGCCCGTCACCACGGCGCCGCACACGGCGGCGATGACGGCCCCCGTCGCGGTGACGATCGCCGCGATGATCGTTGGTGATCGGTTACCTGGGTCGTGTGTGTTCATCGCACCAGCCGCTCGACGTCGACTCCGGACCGCACACACCCTCACCCGTTCATCCGCCGCCCGGCCGTGCGCGTTACGCACAGGACCGATCGCCGGCCGTGCGGATGGACCGCTCGCGCGCCGAAGGGGGCACCGCCCGGCTCCGCCTCCCCTTACCCCCGTCCGTGGCCGCAGCGCGGCTCTGAGAGCCGGACGGGGCACGTCACGACTCGTCGCCCCCGGCCAGGATGCGCCGGCGCTCGGGCGTGTAGTGCCACCAGGGGCGGCCGGGGCCGCCCTCGGCCTGCTCCACGGCGGACATGACGGTGTCCAGCAGGCACGGGTCGAGGCGCTCCCCGTACGCGGCCGACATCCGCTCATAGAGCTCGACCGGGTCCCGGCCGGCCAGCTGCTCGACGCGGGTGATGCCGATGCGCTCGAAGTAGCGGGCCACCGCCCGTCCCACGTTGACCAGTCCGGTGAGGTCTGAGTCGGTCACGCCGTCCCCCTGCCGTCTTCGCGCTCTCCTTGCAGGTCAGCGTAGGCACGCCCGGTCCGCTGCGCTTGCAGGAATCGGACGTTCCATACGAACAATCGTGTCTGTATGATCGGGGACGCCTCCCGCCGCCGTCCGAGGGGAAACGAGGCCGTCCCATGCCCAGCATGATCACTCGACGAGGCCGCACGGCGGGCGGCGCGCTCGCCGGGACCGTCGCCGCGCTGGCCCTGGCCGCGGCGCCGGCGCACGCCGACGACGCGACCCCGTACGCGCTGCCGCCGCTGGTCGCGGCGGGCGCCGCGCACGACCAGGACCTCGCCGCCGAGGTGGCCTACTGGACGACCGACCGGATCGCGCGCGTCGGCTTCAACGACGACTCCGGCAACGAGAACGGGCAGGGCGCCGACGCGTACGCGCCGGCCGGCGGCTGGGACGCCCTCAGCGCCCCCTGGAGTTCCGGAGGGCTGATCTCCCGGACCGCCGGCAAGCTGCTCGTGCACTTCCACAACACGGGCAACGCCTCCGACACGCTGAGCACCTCGTGCTCCGCCAACGTGGTCACCAGCGCCAACCAGAGCGTCATCACCGCCGCGGGCCACTGCTTCCGCGTCGACTCCAACGTCGGCCTGACCGGGACGTACGAGGCCGACAACGCGGTCTTCATCCCCGGCTTCAACGGCGCGTCCCTGGCGCGCTACGTCCCCGGCAGCACGCCGGGGACCGCAGCGCCCGGCCCGGCCGTCGCCCCCTACGGGGTATGGGGCGTGTCCCGGGCATGGGTCACCTACGACTGGCACGTGCACTCCAACTGGACCCTGGGCAGCGACGTCGGCATGGCCGTGGTCGCCAAGCCCGGCGAGTCCCGGCCGATCGGCCAGGTGGTCGGCGCGCAGAACATCGCCTTCGGCGTCAGCGGCAACCCCAAGGAGCTGTACCAGTTCGGCTACCCGACCGATAACGTCCGCAACTGGTACTGGGGCAAGAACAACGACGGCACCAACGCGAGCTACGGCGTGCCCGCCTCCCAGCGGCGGGGCTATGACGGGCGCACCATGATGTACGCCCACAACAGCACCACGATCGACGACGCGCAGCTCGGGAACATGGGCCACGACATGGCCTCGGCCATGTCGCCCGGCTCCAGCGGCGGCCCGTGGCTCACCGGCTTCGACCCCGCCACCGGCACCGGCACCCAGATCGCCGTCACCTCCCGGTTCACCAACCCCACCGGCGACGCCCCCTGGTACCCGTGGGTCGCGCCCTCGTGGCAGGTCGGCCCCTGGTCGGCCGGGCAGGGGTTCGGCGTGCAGAGCAAGGCCGTCTACGACCTCGCACAGGCGGCGACACCGTAACGGGGAGTCCGATAATGGGGAAATGGCCAACCTGTCCGTCCGAGGGGTCCTGCGCAGCCGGGTAGGCGCCGCCGTCGTGCTGCTGAGCGGAACGGCGCTGGTCCTGGTCGGTGTCCTGATGAGCGTGCGGTTCGCGCCCGACGGCGTGCGCGACCTGCATGCCTACGAGGCGGCGCCGCGGTGCGCGTCCGCCCCGTCCGGGGCCGCCGACTGCCGGTGGACGCAGCCGTTCACCGTCACCGGCGTCCACCTGAACGGCGGGAAGCGGGACGTCGACCGCGCGGTCCTCACGAGCGCGGACGGGACCCGGTGGGAGACCGCGTACGGCGACCGGAAACCCCTGCTCAGCGAGCTGAAGAAGGGCGACCGGGTCACCGGCACCGTGTGGCGCGGGCTACTGACGGAGATCGCGGCGAAAGGCGCCGCGCAGCGCACCCAGGACGCGCCCGTCGACATGCGCACGCGCGTCCTCATCCTGGCGCTCATCGTCGTTCCCAGCGGGCTGGTCATCGCCACCGCCGGCGCCTGGCGGCTCGTGCGGCGCGGCGGTCCCACGACCGGCATGGTCTCCACGCTCGGGCTGGGCATCGGCCTCTTCTTCGCCGCGCTCTTCTCCCCGGTGATCGGCGGAGAGGACCTCATGGGGGTCGCGGCCGTGTGGCTCCCCGTCGCCGCCGTCATGACCGGCGTCGCGATCTACTACACCGTCCAGAAGCGCGAACCCTCCGCCGCCTAGCCCGCACCCGCGCCGGAACACGGCCGTGACCCGGGTTGAAGCGGACCGGGCGCGTCGACTTACGATGACCCGCATGACCCAGAACCTGCTCGGCGGCCCGCCACCAACGGAACTGCCGGACAACACCGAGGCCCGTGAGGCGCTGGACAACGGCGTCGACCCGTTCGAGGTCGCCGCGCGCCACCCCGACTACCCGGGCGCCTGGGCCGAACTGGCCGACCGCGCCTTCGCCAAGGGCAGCGTGATCGACTCCTACGCGTTCGCCCGCACCGGCTACCACCGCGGGCTGGACCAGCTGCGCCGGGCCGGGTGGAAGGGCCACGGCCCGATCCCCTGGGAGCACGAGGCCAACCGCGGCTTCCTGCGCGCCCTGCACGCGCTGTCCCGCGCGGCCGCCGCCATCGGCGAGGAGGACGAGGCCGAACGCTGCCGCGCGTTCCTGCGCGACAGCAGCGCCACCGCCGCCGACGCCCTCGCCGGCTGACCGCTTTCCGGACGCGCCGCCGGGGGTCCGTCCCCCGTACGGTGCACCGACCCACGCGTCGCACGCGTACCCGGCCGATGAGGTGCGGTTTCTTTAACGGCCGGGTACGGGTACGCTTTGATCGCAAGAGGCCCCTTCGCGCTTGCGGCGACCGGGGCCTTCGTCGTGGGAAGGAAAAGTGGCATGCCTGCCATCGTTCTTGTCGGTGCCCAGTGGGGAGATGAGGGCAAGGGCAAGGCAACAGACCTGCTCGGGGGCGACGTCGACTACGTCGTCCGCTACCAGGGCGGCAACAACGCCGGCCACACGGTCGTCATCGGGGACAAGAGCTACGCGCTGCACCTGCTGCCGTCCGGGGTCCTGTCGCCGGACGTCGTCCCGGTGATCGGCAACGGCGTGGTCATCGACCCGGCCGTCCTGCTGCAGGAGATCGACGGGCTGCGGGAGCGCGGGATCGGCTGCGAACGGCTGCTGATCTCGGCGGACGCGCACCTGATCATGCCGCACCACCGGGCCCTCGACAAGGTCACCGAGCGGTACCTCGGCAAGGCGCGGATCGGCACCACCGGCCGCGGCATCGGCCCGGCCTACGCCGACAAGATCAACCGGATGGGCATCCGGGTGCAGGACCTGTTCGACCCGAACATCCTCACCCAGAAGCTCGACCTGTCGCTGCGCGAGAAGAACCAGGTCCTCACCAAGGTCTACAACCGGCGCCGGATCGAGACCGGCCCGATCGTCCAGGAGTACCTGGCCTACGGCGAGCGCATCAGGCCGTTCGTCGCCGACACCACCCTCGTGCTGAACAAGGCCCTCGACGACGGCAAGGTCGTGCTGCTGGAGGGCGCGCAGGGCACGCTGCTGGACATCGACCACGGCACCTACCCGTTCGTGACGTCGTCCAGCCCCACGGCGGGCGGCGCGTGCGCCGGCTCCGGCGTCGGCCCCACGAAGATCACCCGCGTGATCGGCATCCTCAAGGCCTACACCACCCGCGTCGGCTCCGGACCGTTCCCCACCGAGCTGCTGGACGAGTGGGGCGAGTTCCTCCGCAAGACCGGCGGCGAGTACGGCGTCACCACCGGACGCGACCGGCGCTGCGGCTGGTTCGACGCGGTGATCGCCCGCTACGCGTCCCGGGTGAACGGCATCACCGACTTCTTCCTCACCAAGCTGGACGTCCTGTCCGGGCTGGAGCGCGTCCCGGTGTGCGTCGCCTACGACGTGGACGGCGAGCGCGTCGACGAGCTGCCCGCCACCCAGACCGACTTCCACCACGCCAAGCCGATCCTGGAGTACCTGGACGGCTGGCAGGAGGACATCACCGGCGCGAAGTCCTTCGACGACCTGCCGAAGAACGCGCAGGCGTACGTCCGGGCGCTGGAGGAGATGTCGGGCGCGCGGATCTCCGCGATCGGCGTCGGCCCCGGCCGCGACCAGACGCTCTCCCTCCGCTCCCTGGTGTAACAGCTGACGCGCCGTTCCCCCCGTTCTCACCGGACCTCCACCTGGGGTTCGGCGACGACCGGTACCGTTCCCCCGGTGGTCGGGATCGGGGAGACCGTCGAACTGCACGGTCATCGGGGGGCGCGCGGGCTGCGCCCGGAGAACACGCTGCCGGGCTTCGCGCACGCCGCCGAGCTGGGCGTGGACGTCATCGAGCTGGACGTCGGCCTGTCCGCGGACGGCGTCGTCGTCCTCGGCCACGACCAGGTGCTGTCCCCGGCGAACCTCGCCGACACGGCGCCCGCCCAGCCGGACGACCCCGCGTTCCCCTACGTCGGCAAGCCGGTCAGGGAGCTGACGCTCGCGCAGCTCAAGACGGTGGACGCGGGCGTCCGGCAGCGCGACGACGCGTTCGCGCGGACCCAGCGCCCGCTGCCCGGCACCCCGATCCCCACGCTGGCGGAGGCGTGCGCGCTCCTCGCGCCCACGCACGTCGGCCTCGCCGTCGAGTTGAAGACCGACCCCGGCTGGACGGACGAGGAGATCGGGCTCTTCACCGCCGCCGTCGCCGGAGTCCTTGCCGCCGCCGGGATGACGGACCGCAGCAGGCTTCTCGCCTTCGACTGGCGCGTCCTGGTGGAGGCCCACCGCAACCACCCGAGGCTCCGCCGCACCGCGCTGATCGAACGCAAGACGCTCGTGCCGGGCACCCGCTGGCTCGCCGGCCTGCCGCCGGACGACCCGGTCGCGGCCGCCGCCGCGATCGGCGCGACCGCCCTGTCCCCCGAGCACGCCATCACCACGCCCGGCCTGGTCGAGGACGCCCACGCCCTCGCCCTCCCCGTCGCCGTCTGGACGGTCAACGCCCCCGCGGACATGGCCCGCTTCATCACGTACGGCGCCGACGCGATCGTCACCGACTACCCCGACCGCTTCGCCCGCGCAGCGCCCCGCCCCTCCGCAGCCGCCCGCGCTGACAGATCCGACGGATAATTCGTCACTCCATGCAATCAGGCGGTAACTTTACGCCTATGCCGTCCCCCCTACACGACGCGATCAACCAGATGATCCGCGACCGTCCCGAGTCGGCGCTCGAGATACTCCGTGACCTCAAGGGCGTCGACATACCGCACACACCGCTGGTGCGCGTGGAGAGCAACGCCTTCAACGACCGGCCGTCCAAGGACTTCACTCCTGACACCGTCATCTCGGCCGGCCCTCCCCGGCAGCCGTTCCACGGCCTCATCGTGGAAGTCCAGCAGGAGCCCAGCGAGGCCAAACGCAAACAGCTCCCGAGATACGCGGCATCACTGTGGCTGATGCTGAACTGTGCGGTGACATTGCTCTGCATCTGCCCAGACGCCGCGACGGCGAGGTTCTTCGCCAAGCCGATTCCCACCGACCTGCCGGGCTACGCGCTCCAGGTAGTGGTGCTGGGCCCTGACGACGTTCCCGCGATCAGCGACGCCGCCGAGGCCGCGGCCCATCCCGAAGTGGCCGTGCTGTCGGTGCTGGTGCACCGGGAGCGGAAGGTGGCCGAAGCGTTCGTCGACGGCCTGCATCTCATGCCGGGTGATCACGCACCGCAGTACTATGAACACGCATACAGCATGGCCCCGCCACCAGTACGTCGCACCTTGGAGGAACTCATGGCCTCGACCGCGTGGCCGGTCCACAGCCCCTTCGCCCGCGAGCACTTCGGCCGCGGGAAGAACGAAGGGCTCGCCGAGGGACTCTCGAAGGGCAAGGCGGAGGGCCGCGCCGAGGGCGAGGCCGAGGCCCTGCTGCTCATGCTGGACGCACGTGGCCTGCACGTTCCCGATTCCGTCCGCGAGCGCATCATCCGCTGCACCGACACCCACGTGCTCGAGAAGTGGATCCGGCGCGCCGCAGTGATCGAGAAGGTCGAGGACCTGTTCGATTGACGCCCTGTCCGTCGTGGCGGTCTATCGGGGGTCGCCCCCCGATAGATCACAGCCAGCCGTTGCGGCGGAAGCCTCGGTAGAGGGTGAGGCAGATGAAGGCGATGACGCCGACGATCATCGGGTAGCCGTAGTGCCACTTCGTCTCGGGCATGAAGTCGAAGTTCATCCCGTAGACGCCGGTGATCGCCGTGGGCACCATGAAGATCGCGCCCCATGCCGAGATCTTGCGCATGTCCTTGTTGTCGGTGACCGTCACCTGGGTCATGTGCGCCTGGAGGATCGGGTTCAGCAGCTCGTCGTAGGCCTCGACCTGCTCGCGGACGCGGGTGAGGTGGTCCTCGACGTCGCGGAGGTACTCCTTGATCTCGGCGGGCACGAAGCGCCGGCCGGACAGGTTGCGCAGCGGGCCGGCGAGCGGGCCGACGGCGCGCTTGAGCTGGATGACCTCGCGCTTGAGGCGGTAGATGCGGCGGGCCTCGTCGGTGCGCTCCGGCGAGAACACGGCCTCCTCGACCTCGTCGATGTCCTCCTGGACGGCGTCGGCGACGCAGACGTAGCCGTCCACGACGCGGTCGGCGACGGCGTGCAGGACGGCGGCGGGCCCCATGGCGAGGCGGGCCGGGTCCTTCTCGAGCAGGCGGCGGACGGGGCCGAGCTCGCCGTGGGTGCCGTGCCGGACCGTCACCACGAAGTCCGGGCCGCAGAAGATCATGATCTCGCCGGTCTCGACGACCTCGGCCTCGTCCGGGCCGCTGGAGACGTACCCGACCGTCTTCATCACCACGAAGTGGACGTCGTCGTAGCGCTCCAGCTTGGGCCGCTGGTGGGCGTGGATGGCGTCCTCGACGGCGAGCGGGTGCAGGCCGAAGACCTCGGCGAGCTCCGTCAGCTCCGTGGCCGACGGCTCGTGCAGCCCCACCCAGACGAAGCCGGCGCTGTCGCCGTCGGGGGTGAGGCGGCCGTCGCGGATCAGGCGGACGGCGTCCTCGACGGTGGCGGTGGACGCGCGGTGGCCGTCGATGTAGGCGGCCCAGTCGATGACGGCGGAATCGCGGGCACGCCCCTGTACCCGTGCACCGTGCGCGCGCCCGCGGGCCTTGAACAGCGACTTGGTGGCGCGCGCAGGACGGACTCGTGTCATGGCCATGAGGTGCTCCTAACCCGCCGGCCACGCACGCAGGGGCGCGCTCTACCCGTTCCGCATCGGCGGGGCCCGCTCAGCGGGACCGCGTCAGCGAGGGGAGCGCGCGAGGGCGATGGCCGGACGCCAGATGGAGGCGGACGGATGGACAGTCCAGTCCGGACTGTGAGGGTTCTCTGGCGAACTGCAAGTATCACCAGGACTCATCCCGACCACCTCCTTTCACCCACCTCGACCACGGGGCGTCAAGCCCGTCGCAGCTTACCAGCCGATATATAGGACGCCGGGCCGTTCGGTGAGGTTCACAAGGGGCGCGTGTGACGGCCGCCTCATCCGGGCCCGGCGGCGTCGGGGACGCCTGCCGGCACTGTCCATAACGCCTTGCCGCTCGGGCCTTATGCCCGCCTTCCCGCCGACCACACCGAACCGCCCGTACCAGTAAGCTCGCGTGACGTGCGAGTACTCGTCCTTGGATCGGGTGGCCGCGAGCATGCGCTCGTCCGCGCCCTGCACCGCGACCCTGCCGTGACCGCCCTCCACTGCGCCCCGGGCAACCCGGGCACGGCCGAGATCGCGGACAACCATCAGCTCGACCCCTGCGACCCGACGGCGGTGGTGGAGCTGGCCGGGCGGCTCGGCATCGAGCTGGTCGTCGTCGGCCCCGAGGCGGTGCTGGTGGCGGGCGTCGGCGACGCGGTGCGCCGGGCCGGCATCCCGTGCTTCGGCCCCGACAAGGAGGCCGCGCGGATCGAGGGGTCCAAGGCGTTCGCCAAGGAGATCATGGCGGCGGCGGGGGTGCCGACCGCCGACTCCCGCGTCTGCGAGACCACCGTGCAGGTGGAGGAGGCGCTCGACGCGTTCGGGCCGCCGTACGTGGTGAAGGACGACGGGCTCGCCGCCGGCAAGGGCGTCGTCGTCACCCTCGACCGGGACGTCGCCGCCGCGCACGCCGCCGCGTGCGGCCGCGTGGTCATCGAGGAGTACCTCGACGGCCCCGAGGTGTCGCTGTTCGCGCTGTGCGACGGCCAGCACGCCGTCCCGCTGCTGCCCGCCCAGGACTTCAAGCGCGCCCACGACGGCGACGAGGGCCCCAACACCGGCGGGATGGGCGCCTACACGCCGCTGCCGTGGGCTCCGGACGACCTGGTGGACGAGGTCATGTACCGGGTCGTCCAGCCCGTCCTGGACGAGCTGAGGCGCCGCGAGACGCCGTACGTGGGGGTGCTGTACGCGGGTCTCGCGATCACGTCCCAGGGCGTCCGGGTGATCGAGTTCAACGCGCGGTTCGGCGACCCGGAGACGCAGGTCGTGCTGGACCGGCTGGCGACGCCGCTCGGGGTGCTGCTCCAGTCCTGCGCGATCGGCGGCCTCGACCCGCGGGCGGAGCTGGAGTGGCGTCCGGGCTCCGCCGTCACGGTCGTCGTGGCGGCCGAGGGGTACCCGGCGGCGCCGGTGAAGGGCGGGGAGATCACCGGGCTGGACGAGGCCGCGGCGGTCGACGGCGCGTACGTGCTGCACGCCGGGACGAAGTACGGCGCGGACTGGCGGCTCGTCGCTGGCGGCGGGCGCGTCCTCAACGTCGTCGGCACCGGCCCTGACCTCGCCGCGGCCCGCGCCACCGCCTACGAGGCCGTCGCGCGGATCGGCCTGCCCGGCTCCCACCACCGCACCGACATCGCCCTCAAGGCCGCCCAAGGCTGACCCGCCCGGCCACCGCACCTACACGACCTGGGAGAATTCGAGCGTGATCGAGCGGTACACCCTTCCGGAGATGGGGCGCGTCTGGAGCGACGCGCACAAATACGAGCTGTGGTGCCAGGTCGAGACCCTGGTGGTCGAGGCCCACGCCGAGGCCGGCACGATCCCGCCGGAGGTGGTGGAGCCGGTGCGCAAGGCGCCGCCGCCGACGCCGGAGGCGGTGCACGAGATCGAGGCGGTCACCCAGCACGACGTGATCGCCTTCCTGTCGGCGTGGGCGGACAACACCGAGCCCCGCGAGGCGGCCCGGTACGTCCACTTCGGCATGACGTCGTCCGACCTGCTGGACACGGCGCTGGCGCTGCAGCTCGTCGAGGCGACGGACATCCTGCTGGCGAAGGCGGACGCGCTGGTCGCGACGCTGCGGGACCACGCGCTCGCGCACCGGGCGACGCTGCGGGTCGGCCGGACGCACGGCATCCACGGCGAGCCGGACGTGTGGGGGCACCGCGTCGCCGACTTCGCGTTCGCGATGGCCCGGTCCCGGGACCGGCTGCGCCGCGCCCGCGAGGCCGTCGGCGTGATGGCGATCTCCGGCGCGGTCGGGACGTACTCCAACATCGACCCGGCCGTCGAGCTGCACGTGGCCCGCAAGCTCGGGCTGAAGAGCGCGGACGTGTCGACGCAGGTCGTGATGCGCGACGGCATCTCCGAGTGGACGTCCACGCTGGCGATCATGGCGACGGTGTGCGAGGCGATCGCGCTGGAGGTCCGGCACGGGCAGCGCACCGAGGTCCGCGAGCTGTGGGAGCCGTTCGGCAAGGGCCAGAAGGGCTCGTCGGCGATGCCGCACAAGAAGAACCCGATCATCTCCGAGCGGCTCGCCGGGATGGCGCGGATCGTGCGGGCGCAGGTCGTCCCGGTGCTGGAGGGCATCCCGCTCTGGCACGAGCGCGACATCTCGCACTCCTCGACGGAGCGGATCGCGCTGCCGGACGCGTCGATCGCCCTCGACTACATGCTGAACCTGACGAACCGGCTGATGTCCGGGCTCGTCGTGGACGAGGCGCGGATGACGGAGAACCTGGAGTCGACGGGCGGCCTGATCTACACCTCGACGGTGCTGCTGGAGCTGGTCGAGGCCGGGATGTCGCGCGACGACGAGGCGTACCCGCTGGTCCAGAAGGCCGCGATGGAGACGTGGGAGACGGGCGTCCCGTTCCGCGAGACGCTCCGCAAGCACGCCGCCGAGGCGGGCCTCGCGCTGGACGAGGCGCGGCTGGACGAGGTGTGCCGGCCCGAGCGGTTCGTGCAGCCCCTCGGCCCCGTCTTCGACCGCCTGGCCGCGCTGGCCTGACCCGATCCCTCGGAGCGACCGTGACGGCGATCCTGACCGAGCTGAACGCCTACCCGCTCAAGAGCGGCGGCGGCACCGCGCTGCGCACCGCCGAGCTGACCGCGCGGGGCCTCCCGTACGACCGGGAGTTCATGCTGGTCGCGCCGTCGGGCCGGTTCCTGTCGCAGCGGGACCTCGCCGGGATGGCGCTGCTGCGCCCGTCCTTCGACGGCGAGGTCCTCACCGTCGAGGCGCCCGGCGGCGCCCGGTTCGTCCACAAGGCGGTGGACGAGGGCGAGGTGCGCGAGGTGACCGTCCACCGGCACGAGGCCAGGGGCGTCGACCAGGGCGACGAGGCCGCCGCCTGGTTCTCGGCGCTGCTGGACGCCGACTGCCGGCTGGTCCGCTTCACCGGGCACCGGGCGACGTCGCGGGGCGGCGGCGAGGTGATGTTCGCCGACGGCTACCCGCTGCTGGTCATCTCCGCCGAGTCCCTCGCCGACCTGAACGCGCGGCTGGACGAGCCGCTGCCGATGAACCGGTTCCGTCCGAGCCTGGTCGTCGAGGGGCTCGGCGCGTACGCGGAGGACGCCGTGCGGCTGCTGCGCGTCGGCGGGACCGTCATCGAGATGGTCAAGGCGTGCGCGCGGTGCGTCATCACCACCACCGACCAGGAGACCGGCGAGCGGGGGCGCGAGCCGCTGCGGACGCTGGCGTCCTACCGGACCATCGACCGCGGCATCCGGTTCGGCCAGAACGCCGTCCCCCGCGAGCTGGGCACCCTGACGGTCGGCGACGAGGTGGAGGTCCTCGAAGCCGCCCGCTGAGGGGTCGGCCGCTGAGGGGTCAGCCGGCGCGGGTCAGCCGACGACTTCGCCGGTCTCGTTGCCGAAGCGGTCGCGCATGCGGGTCGGGACGATCTCGACCGTCAGCCCCGGCAGCGACGCGATCGGGGTGGTGCCGGCGACCGGGCGGAGCGCGGCGACGAACTCGTCCAGGCCCTCGGGCGGGATGCTCACGTCGAGGCGCCCGTCCTCGGGTTCCACGACCGCGTACGCGCCGGCGGGCTGGAACACCATCCGGGTGTCCTCGGTCTGCAGGAGCAGCGTGCGGCCGAAGGGGAGCCGCCCTTGGAGCGACTGCGCGATCGCCTCCGCCTGCAGCGCGCCGATCCGCAGGGTCGCGGACGCGCCGTCCAGGTCCCAGTGCGCCGTGGTCACGTACAGGGCGCCGCTGCTCGACCCGTCGCGCGCGATGCCCTCGCGGACGGCGCGGGCCAGCTCCGGGACGGCGAGGAGCGAGCGCCGGTCGATGTCGGTGACGAACAGCGGCAGGTGCGGCTCGACCGCCCGCAGGAACGACGTGGCGTCCCACTGCCGGACCGCCTCGTACTCCTCCGACGCGAGCCCGACCACCTGCAGGAACCGCACCCGGCCGTGCGGCGTGCCGATCTCGCCCAGCTCCGGGTCGGTGACGAACGCGACGGCGCGGATCTCCGAGTCCTCGCGGTCGGCGGCGATCGGCCCGTTGACGTTCATGTGGTGCCCGGGCTCGAACCAGTTGCCCGAGCTGAACACGTACCGGCCGAGGTTCTGCAGCAGGTTGGCCGCCCAGACCGGCGGCTCTGCCTCCGCCGGGTCGCGGGCGAGCCGGAACGTGAACTCGAATCCCCAGCCGGACTCGTCCGGGTCGGCCGACTCCTTGCTGTACAACTCGGACATTCCGTACGAAATGAAATGCCAGTGCGGGACGGGCTCCGTCCGGGCGTAGACGCTGATCCCGTCGAGCGGATCCGGGCCGCCCAGCGCCCACTTGACCAGGGTGCCCAAGTGGTACGGCTCGGCGTCCCCGTAGAGGGGCCGCAGCGCGGCGTCGATGGCGTCCCAACCCGGCGACTCGTCCATGGATGATCACCCTAGACCCGCCGGCCCGCACCCGTCCGCCGGACGCCTCAGCTCGGATTTTCCTCGGGAATGCGAACCTTTGGGCCGCTCTGGGGGTCTCACCAAGCAGACTGGCGCAAGGGTGGCGCATGCGGACACCCCACCCCCGGGCCGGTGGTTTACTGGGGGCGCGTTGGCGCAGCGGGACCGATCGGCGCGCCCGGCCCCCGTGGTCCCACCTTCATCGGGCAGGCACCTTAACCGCGTTTCAAAGGAGATATGGCGGAATGAGCATGGGCCACGAGGTTCGGTATCGCGTGCGCGGCGGCCGGCAGCTGCACGGCACCGTCTTCGTCCAGGGCGCCAAGAACGCCGTCCTGCCGATGATCGGTGCTTCGCTGATGGCCTCCCGCGGACGCACGGTGCTGCGGAACGTTCCGATCATCGAGGATGTACGCCGGGCGGTGGAGCTCGCCCGGGCCGTCGGCGCCAAGGCCGAGCTGCACGAGACCGAACGCACTCTCGTGATCGACGCCTCCTCGCTCAGCAGCCCGGTGCTGCCCGCCGAGATCGCCTCCCGCTTCCGCGGCTCGTTCCTGTTCGTGCCGGCGCTGCTGCACCGGCTCGGCGAGGCGGTCATCGAGGGCGTCGGCGGCTGCAATCTCGGCAGCCGCAACCTGGACTTCCACTACAACGGCTTCAAGCGGATGGGCGCCACGGTCACCGAGCACGTGGCCGACAACGGCGACGGCATCATCCACATCAAGGCCGGCGACCTGCGCGGCGGCACGCTGTACTGCGACACCCCGTCGCACACCGGCACCGAGAACCTGATCATGGCGGCCGCGCTGGCGCACGGCACCACGCTGATCAAGAACGCGGCGCTGGAGCCGGAGGTCCTCGACAACATCGCGATCCTGCAGGCGATGGGCGCCAAGATCAGCGGCGGCGGCACCGGCTTCATCACCGTCGAGGGCGTCGACGAGCTGACCGCCGTCGAGCACACCGTCATGCCGGACCGGATCGACGCCGGCGTCTTCGTGATGGCCGCCGCGATCACCGGCGGCGACCTGAACCTCGTCGGCGCCACGCTGGAGCACCTCGGCGTCGCCGCCGACAAGCTCGAGCAGATGGGCGTGGAGTTCCACCAGCAGGGCGCGGTGCTCCAGGTCCGCCGCCAGCGCACGCTCCGCCCGATCAACGTGATCACCGACGAGTACCCGGGCTTCGCCACCGACCTGCAGTCGCCGATCATGGCGCTGTCCTGCCTGGCCGAGGGCCCCTCCTACATCTACGAGCGGATCTTCGACGGCCGGTTCAAGCTGGCCGACGAGCTGCGCAAGATGGGCGCCGACATCGAGGTGGACGGCAACCGCGCCAAGGTCAACGGACCGCGCGGGCTGCGCGGCGCCGAGGTGGAGGCGCACGACCTGCGCTGCGGCAGCGCGCTGGTGCTCGCGGGCCTGGCCGCCGAGGGCGAGACGACGATCACCTCCGCCTACTACCTGGACCGCGGTCACGCGCACACCGCCGAGCGCCTCTCGCAGCTGGGCGCCGACATCGTCCGCGAAGCGGACTGACCGGCCCCCTTAACGACCCCAGAACCGGCCCGGCGGGATGATCCCGCCGGGCCGGTCTGCTGCTGACTGACTGGTCATTTTCGTCCGGTCCAATCGGCCGCATGTGGCCTTCGCTCTGACCCAATCGCGAGTGGTTCCTTACCGGCGTTGTCACAGCGCGCCGGGAAACGATGGGGACCAGTCGTCACCGGATGGTCACGCAAAGTCGGCGCACGGCGCCGCACCAGCGCGGACAGGCGGGTTCCTGACCAGCGGGGAAATCCGTATGGAACGATCCAAAAGGGCCCCTTCCGAGGACGGTGAAAAATCACCGGGACGGCCCCTCCGGGCCGCCCGGACGGATCACTCGTCTTTCCCGGGCCGCCGGCAACGGGTTGATCGAGTTTCGGCCCGCGCGTAAACCAAACGGCCACCGCAGGGGTCTTCTCAGTGCGCGTCAGCGCCCGGAGGTGGGCCTCCTGGCGTTTTCGGGTCTTGTTTTTCAACTTCGGACGTCCGAAGATGCAGGATCAAGACTGACCGATTGGTGACAAATTACTGACCAGGGGGTCGCGTAGGTTACTTTTTCGCCGCACTCTTGATTCGATTTCGCGTCTGGGCGTCACACATCGCCGCCCTGACCCGATCTGCCCACTGAGGAACGAATCGCACGGGAACTGCGGTGCAGGGTCAGAAGGCAGGGGCGACAAGCCATGAGACGACCGTTGGGCGGAGCGTGCGCGAACGCGTGGCCGGGGCCGTGCCCCCGAGAGGATGGACCGGAAGCGAGCGATCATCGATGACGGCGGCACGAACGGGCTCGGTCACGCCCGATCTCACCATCGGCGTGGTGGGCCCCCATGACCTCGTCGAACGGGTCATGCTGATGGGCCACGGCCCCACGCCGGTGCCGAGCCGGCTGGTGGCCGCCGCCTACCGCGACGAGCAGGAGGCGGCCGACAAGGTCGTCCGGCTGGGGTCGGGGGTGGACGTCTGCCTGTTCGCCAGCCCGGTCCCCTACGACTTCGCGCGCAAGGCCGGCGTGCTCACGATGCCCGCCACCTACGTCCCGCTGAACGGCGCGGCGTTACAGGGGGCGCTGCTGCGCGCCTCCCTCGACGAGCGCTTCGACCCGTCCCGGGTGAGCATCGACGTGCTCGGCCGCGCCGAGGTCGAGGAGGCCTACGCCGAGATCAACCTCGGCACCGAGCAGGTCCACCTGCGCGAGGAGGCCGCCGGCCCCGGCACGCTCGCCGCCTTCCACGAGCGGCTGTGGCGGCGCGGCGCGACGACCGTCGCGATGACCTGCGTGCACGCCACCGCCGAGCGGATGGAGATGGCGGGGGTGCCGACCATCCGGGTCCGCCCGACCGGCGCGTCCATCCGCAGCTCCCTGCAGACCGCCGCGCTCCTCGGCGCCCACCACCGGCTGGAGGAGTCGCAGCTCGTCGTCGTGCTGGTGGACGTCCCGACCCTGCGCGAGACCCCGCGCCGCGTCACCCCCCGCTACTGGCGGGACGAGCTGAAGCTCGCGCTGCACCGCGTGCTGCTCCAGGAGGCGCACCGGATGAACGCGTCGGTGTGGCCGCTGGACGACCACAGCTACCTCGTCATCGCGACGCGCGGGTCCGTCACCGCGTCCACCGAGGGCTTCCGGACGCCGCCGTTCGTCGAGCGGGTCCGCGAGGAGCTCGGCCTCGCGATCGAGGTCGGCATCGGGATGGGGCGCACCGCGCACGAGGCGGAGAACCACGCCCGCGCCGCGCTCGCCCGGTCGCAGAGCTCCCAGCGCGCGCAGGGCTTCGCGCTCGACCGGGACGGCCGCGCGCTCGTCCCGGCGCCGCGCACCCCGCCGCGCAGCCAGCCGCAGGCCAAGCCGAAGGGCCTGGAGATCCTCGCGCGGCTCGCCGACAAGCTCGGCGACCAGGAGCAGCCGCTGATCGTGGACGCCGAGAACGCCGGGAAGATGCTCGGGGTCACGCCGCGCACCGCCCGCCGGCTGCTGCGCACCCTCGTCGAGGAGGGCCTCGCCTGGCCGCTCCCCCCGAACCGCACCCCGCAGCCCGGCCGTCCCCGCCAGCTCTACCGCCTGATCGTCGAGAAGCTCGGCCCGGCGAAGACCGGCTGACCCGCCCGGCCAGCCGCGCGCTCCCGCCCGCCCTTTCCGGACCCGGACCCGGGCCAGGGGTCGCGGGAGCCCATCCACCGGACGTCACGCCCTGGCGTCCGGCGCCTGCGTGCTGTAAAACAGACATTGGTGTTCTTTTGATCCGGCGCCCGCAACGCTCCCACCCCGCCCCCGGGCGGCGGCGCCGGGGACGGCTCCCGGCACCCCGATCTGGAAGGCGGCGGCGATGGCAGGTTCATCGGACGGCGACAGCGCGGCGACCGGCGGGTACTCCCGCCGCAGGCTCCTCAGGATCGGCGCCGGCGCCGCCGTGGGAGCGGGGATCGCCGCCGCGGGCTGGAGCGATCTCGGCCGGAACCGGCGAGCCGCCGCTGCGGCACCCGCCGCGGCACCCGCCGGCAACCCGGGCGATCCCACCAGCCCGACGGTCGCGGTCAAGGTGAGGGACCTCAGCGGCCCGGCCGAGACGGGCCCGTTCAACGCGCCGTGGACCGACCTCGGCATCCCCGTCCGGTGCCCCGACGGCACCATGCTGTTCGTCTGCGGCGACACCTTCGACGGCCCCCACGTCCCCGGTCCCGGCGAGCCCTCGTACTGGCGCGCGCCGGCGGGGCTGCGCTCCGGCAACGGGGACGTCGGCAACCTGCGCATCGACGGGAGCGTCGGCGGCGGCAACGCCCGCAGCCTCGTCGACGAGCCGCACAACCCCGTCGGCGACGGCAAGTTCACGACCGCGATCCCGTCCGACGCGTTCGTCGTCAACGGCGTCATGTACATGCACCTCATGCGCGGCGTCATCTTCGACACCCACCACACCGACTTCTGGCGCTCCTTCGACAACGGCGAGACCTGGGAGTACCTGTGCCAGTGGCCCGGTGACATGCACGGCGGCCAGTTCCAGCAGAAGACCTACGCCGTCGCCGACGACGGGTACTGCTACGTCCTGTCCTCGCTCTTCAACCGCGACAGGGACTCCGGGCTGCTGCTGCACCGGGTGCGCCAGGACGCCCTCGGCGATCCGGACGCCTACGAGCCGTGGGGCTACGCCGACGGCGGCTGGCGCTGGGGCGCGCCCCCGACGACGGTCATGGCCGGCCGCCGGTACGGCGAGATCTGCTTCCGCGCGATGGACGGCAAGTACGTCCTCACCTGGCTGGACGCCGCGACGGCGACGATCCGGGCGATGGTCTTCCCGCTCCCGACCTCGGACCTGACCCGGACGCTGGAGCAGACGATGATCGTCAACGGCCCGGCGCAGGCGCAGGCGGGCAACGTCGTCACCGCCCCGTACGGCGGGTTCGTCGTCCCCGGCTCGACGTTCGGCGACTTCCACATCATCGTCAGCCAGTGGTACGACCCGACGAACTACCGGTTCATGCAGTACCGGGTGTACATGCTGTCCTGAGGCGGGGTGCTGTGCCGGGCGCCGTCCCGCGGGCGGCGCCCGGCGGCCCTCAACCGCGCTCCTTGGCGACCGCCTCGCGGACCGCCGGGACGACCTCCTCCGCCCAGCGGCCGAGGGAGACCTCGTCCTGGGTGCCGCCCTTGGGAGAGAACAGGATGAAACCGGACGCGCCGTGCTCCAGGACCGCACCGGTCAGTTCCTCGACCCACTGGCCGGCCGACCCGCCGATCCAGCGCCCGTCGCCGTCGCGGGTGGCGGCGAGCGGCCGGTCGGTGATGCGTCCGGGCAGGTTGAAGACCGTGCGGACCGCGGCCGGGTCGCGTCCCGCGGCGGCGGCCGCCTCGTCGATGACCGGGCGAGACGTCCGGTACCGCTCGCTGAGCCAGTCCGCCGCGTGGCCCGGGATCCAGCCGTCGGCGACCCGCCCGGTGGCGGCCAGCGACCGGCGGCCCACCGAGCCCGTCCAGACCGGCGGCGCGTCCACCGGTGCCGGCTCGATCTCGCTCACCCGGTAGTGCCGCCCCTCGTGGGTGACCGGCTCGCCGCCACCGGAGAGCTTCCTGACCAGCACGATCGCCTCCTCGAAGGCGTCGACGGCGTCGGCGGGCGCGAGCCGCGGGACGCCCATGTCGGCGATCCGGTCCCACAGCCCGCCCGCGCCCATGCCGAGCACGACGCGCCCGCCGGACAGCGCGGACAGCGTCGTCACCGCCCGCGCGAGCATCGGTGCCGGGCGGGTCGGCAGGTTCGTGACGTTGGCGAACCCGGCGATGCGGTCCGTCCGGCCGAGGAGGAACCCGATGGTGGCGTAGGCGTCCAGGCGCGCGCCGATGTAGGGGTGGTCGGAGAGCGAGAAGATGTCCAGCCCGTCGCGGTCGGCGCGCTGGACCTTGCGCATGAGCGCCGGCCCTTCGTCGATGGTGCTGTGCGCGCCGAAACCGAAGACGACTTCCTGTGCGGACATGGCTCCGCCTTTCGTTTCGATGGGATCCGGGACGCCGCTGGGGCGTTCGCTTTCAGGCGGTGGGCCCGAACTGGGCGACGAACCGGCCGGTGAACAGGTCCGTTCCCTTGTACTCGGCGACCATCGCGGGCGACGCGGCGGTCGGGCCGTCCGGGGTCGGCAGCTGCCCGACACCGCCGCGCGTGCCGAGCGGGAGCAGCATCATCGGGTACGGCTGCGGCCGGTAGACGGCCGTGGGCCGCTCGCCGTTCAGCTGAGCCTTGATGTTCTCGACGACGACCTCGGCGTGCCGCGTCGCCCACCCGGCCATCTTGGCCTCCGCGACGTCGGTGATGTCGCCGACCGCGTAGACGTGGTCGTGCCCGGCGACGTTGAGGGACTCGGTGACGCCGACCCGGCCCAGCGCGTCCGGGGTCGTGAGCCGCCCGTCGGCGAGGTAGTCGCTGTTGGTCCGCACGCCGTAGGCGCGGAACCAGATGTCGGCGGTGATCTCCTCGCCCCCGGTGGTGGCGGCGGTGAAGGTGCCGGCCCGGCCGGGTTCGGTGGCCGGCGGCGCGGCGAGGGCGGTGCCGAGCCGCACCTCGATGCCCCGCTCGTCGAGCTGGCGCCGCAGGTCGGCGACCACCGCGGACTCGAAGCCGGGCAGCAGGCCGGCGGCCGGGTCGACGACGGTGATCCGCTTGTCCGGCCAGACCTCCTTGATCTCCCCGGCCAGCTCCAGCCCGACCGGCCCGGCGCCGAGGATCAGCACCCGGCCGGCGCCCCGCAGCTCCTTGTGGGTCCGGCGGAGATCGTCGAGCGCCTCGTCGACGGTGTCGGAGCCGGGCTTGGCGGGATAGGCGTAGCTGGAGCCGGTGGCCAGGACCAGGTAGTCGGCGTCGACACGGCCGCCGGACGCGAGGGTGACGCCGCGGGGGTCGACGGAGGCCGCGCGGTCGCGGACCGGCCGGCCGCCCTCGGTGAGCAGCGTCGCATAGGGGAAGAACATGTTGGCGGCCCACTCGGGCCTGGTGAGCGCGCGCAGCGACGCGGCCGCGTTGACGAACGCGTCGCGCGGATCGATGAGGACGACGTCGGCCTCCGTCTGCAACGCCTTGGCGACCGACGCGCCGCCGTACCCTCCGCCGATGACCGCGACCGTACGACCCATGGTGACACCACTCCCGCAAGAAAGGTTCAGTTCGTAGTACGAACGGTAGCAGTTCGTACTACGAACAACAACCTCACCGGTGCGGGAGGCGATTCCCCGGCGTCAGCGCGGGCGGTCGGCGGCGGCCTCCTCGTCCGGCTCCTGGAAGACCATCGGGACCTCGTTGTCCAGCACGACGCGGCCGAGCAGCCCGGCGAGCGCGTCCCGCTCCCCGGCGCTCAGACCGCCCGCCAGATCGTCGATCCGCTTGCAGGTCTCGGTGTAGAACGCGTCGACGAGCTCGGCGCCCCGGGCGGTCAGCGCGACCCGCACCGCCCGCGTGTCCCGGGGATCCGGCTCGCGCCGCACCAGTCCGTTGCGCTCGGTGCGGTCCACCAGCCCGGTGAGGCTCGACTTCGCCAGCCCCAGCGTCGCGCCCAAATCGCCCATGCCGTACGACCGTCCCATCAGCACGCAGAGGAGCTGCCCCTGCTGCTGGGTCAGCCCGTACTCCCGGGCCGACGCCGCGTACACCGCGTCCACGAGGAACGAGGACCGCACGAGCGCGGCCACGACCCCGATCCGGCCGTCATCTTCTTTGACCACGGGGCCAGGTTAACACCGGGCACCCTCTATAATTCGCGCAGCGAACTGCTTCGTCGGCGCCCCGCGCCAGGCCGGGGCGCCCGCGCCGGGGCGGCCGCTCACCGGCGCTCCGCGCACCCGCCCCGCTTCGCCGGAGGCGCCCCGTCGCGCGGGCGGTTCGCACCCGTCCGACCTCAAGATCATTTTCGGTCGTCCGATTTCCGGGGCCGCGCATTGCGGCGAGATCGGACGGCGCCGCCCGGAAACGAGTTTCCGGGCGGCCGGATCAAATGCGCCGCGAATGGCCTTGACCGATCACCTTTCGCCCTTCATGATGGCGGTCACGTGAGGCATCATCGCTGATCCCGGCCGCATGCCCGGCCGGATTCCTCGGCGCTGGGCGCGTGCCCCCGTACCGGTTCACCCCTATCCGGATCCGTGGAGCGCGCCGTGCACCCGACAAGCCCGATCGCCATGGCCGGCGCGTCACGCCTGCCGGCGGTCCGCGCCGGTCCGGCTCTCCCGCGGGCCTCAGCAGGGCAGACCGCCTCCCCTTCCGAACGCCCCGGCCGCGGTGCCCCGGGCGGCCGCGAGCCGCCCGGGCGGCGACCGGCCCTCGCCACCCCTCCCTGAACGCCACCCCGCCCCTTTCGAACCCCGCCAATTCCTCCTTGCGCACGCGCCATTCACCGGGCGCGCACTTTCGCATGCACAAATGCGCCAATTGGCCTTCCGGTCCAATAGAAACCAGGAAGTGTCTCAATCCGGCCACCCTCTTGAATTCGCCCGGCGGAGATGTGCTTAATCCCGGTACCACCCCCTTGACACCTCGCGAAGGGAGCCACAGGTGTCACGTGTTCGAAAGCTCGCAGTCGCAGGGGCCGCATCGGCCTCGGTGCTCGCCCTGGCGGTCGCGCCGGCGTCCGCCGCGACCACCACGATCCACAGCGGCAGCCAGACCGGCCCCCTCTACTCCGGCGGCGTCGTCGCGACCAACCTCGGCAACGTCTCGGTCGTCACGTCGCTCAGCAACGCCACCTGCACGTCCGCGATCCAGAACGGCACGATCAACTCCGACGGCACCGCCCTGAACGTCACGTCGGCGTCGTTCACCGGCTGCACCAGCAGCCTCGGCACCGTGACCGTGACCGCCCAGAACCTGCCCTGGACCGGCGGCTCCGTCGTCTACGCCCCCGTCTCCGGCGGCAGGGACGGCACCATCACCGTCGCCCACTACACCGTCGGCGCCACCGTCTTCGGACTCAGCTGCGTCTACTCCGGGACCCTCACCGGCGACGGCTTCAACCCGAACAACTCCCACCGGCCCGACACCTCCGTCGCCCAGGCCCAGGCCAAGATCACCAACGGCACCGTGTCCAAGCTGAGCGGATCCGCGCTCTGCCCGGCCACGGCCACGGTGACCGCCGCCTTCAAGCTGGTCGGCAGCGGCGGCCAGCAGCTCTGGGCCGCGAGCTGACCCACGGCCGGGCCGTTCCGTCCCTCCGGGGGGCGGGACGCCCCGGTTCCGGGGCGCCGCGACCGGTGGCCGGGCGTCAGTTGCGGTGCGGGAACGCCTTCGCGACGGCCAGGAACGCGTCGTTCTCCTCCGGCGAGCCGATCGAGACGCGCGCGCCCTCCCCCTCGAACGGGCGGACGCTCACCCCCTGCGCGTCGCACGCCGCCGAGAAGTCCATCGTCCGCTCCCCGAGCCGCAGCCACACGAAGTTGGCCTCCGTGGGCGGGACCGTCCAGCCGTCCGCCAGCAGCGTCCCGCGGACCCGGTCGCGCTCCTTGACCGTCCGCTCGACCCGCTCCAGCAGCTCATCCCTCGCCTCCAGCGACGCGATGCCCGCCGCCTGCGCCACGGAGTTCACGCTGAACGGCAGGAACGTCTTGCGGATCGCGCCCGCCACGATCGGGTGCGCCACCAGGTAGCCGATCCGCAGCCCCGCCAGCCCGTACGCCTTCGAGAACGTCCGCAGGACCGCCAGGTTCGGCCGGTCGCCGTACATCGTGAGCCCGTCCGGGACCGCGTCGTCGCGGACGTACTCGCGGTACGCCTCGTCCAGCACGACCAGGCAGTCCTCCGGCACCCGGTCGAGGAACGCCTCGATCTCCGCGCGCGGCACCACGGTCCCGGTCGGGTTGTTCGGGTTGCAGAGGAACACCAGCCGGGTCTTCTCGGTGATCGCGTCGGCCATCGCCGGCAGGTCGTGCGTCTCGTCCTTCAGCGGCACCTGGACGCCCGTCGCGCCCGACAGCGACACCAGCAGCGGGTACGCTTCGAACGACCGCCACGCGTACACCACCTCGGTGCCCGGCTCGGCGACCGCCTCCAGCAGCATCTGGGTCATGCCGACCGACCCGCAGCCCACCGCGACGTGGTCGGGCGTCACGCCGCAGAACGCCGCGATCGCCTCCGTCAGCGCCGTCGCGTTGTTGTCGGGGTAGCGGTTGACGTTCCGCGCCGCCTCGGCGATCGCGTCCAGGACCGAGGGGAGCGGCCCCTCCGGCGACTCGTTGGACGAGAGCTTGAACGAGCGGCCCTCGGGCGACACCACGACCTTCCCGGGCTTGTAAGCCACGAACCGGTCGAGGACGGAGCGGAAGCGCGGAGTGGTTGCCTCGGACACCGTTGTCCTCCAGGTCTGCACAGGGGTGTTGGGGTCAAGCCTACGGAATGCGCCACGTCCCAGGCCAAAGCGGGACACGCCCCGGCTCAGGGGGCCGCGGCGTCCCGCATCATCCAGCACACCGCGACGATCCGGACGAACTCCCAGTCGCGGGTGCTGTCCGGCCACCAGCCGCGGTTGAACGCCTCCTCCGCGAACGACCGCAGGTAGCCCATCAGCTCGTCCTCGCCCGGCTCGCCCAGCTCGTCGCGCAGGCTCGCCACGTGCTGGTCGACCGCCGCCGCCAGCCCGGGGGACCCGGCCATCTCCGCGACGCCGGCCTCCCCGATGTCCCTGACGAGCAGGCCGAGCACTTCGGACGAGTCACCGTTCATAGGTCGCAAGCTAGCAATCCCGCCCGGATGCCCGCGACATCACCCCAGGTCAACGAGGCGATCTTTTACCCTCACCGCCCTGCCCGGGGGGACGGTCAGCCGCGGGGGCGCAGCATCGGGGGGCGCAGCTGCTCGGCGTCGCCCCGCCGGTACAGCCGCGCCGGGCGGCCGCCGTCGCGGGTCGTCGTCCGGTCGGTCGGGATCAGGAACCGGTCCGCGCCCGTCACCTTCCGGTGGAAGTTCCGCGGGTCCAGGACGGTGCCCCAGACGATCTCGTACACCCGGCGCAGCTCCGCGACCGTGAACTCGGGCGGGCAGAACGCCGCCGCGAGCGAGGTGTACTCCAGCTTCGCCCGCGCGCGCTCCATCCCGTCGCACAGGATCCGCCGGTGGTCGAACGCGGCCCGGTCGTTGTCGATCAGGTCGTCCACCGCCGTCCACAGCACCTGCGCCCGGCTGGAGGCGGGCAGGTCCGGGGCGAGGCCGAGGTAGGCGACGCTCACCACGCGCTGCCGCGGGTCCCGGTCCGGATACCCGTAGGTGGCGAGCTGCTCCAGGTGGATCCGGACGTCCGCGAGCCCGGCCCGCTCCGCCATCAGCCGGGACGCGGCGGCGGGCAGGTCCTCGTCGAGCTGGATGAACCCGCCGGGCAGCGACCACGCCCCGTCGTAGGGCGCCCGGTCCCGCCGCCACATCAGCGCGGACAGCCGCTGCTCCCGCACGGTGAGCACGACCAGATCGACGGAGACAGCGAGCCGCGGCACGGACATGGAGCGAGTCTATTGGGGCCCGGCGGGGGCGGCGGGCCCCCGCGGAAACGGCCGGTGCCCCGCCGCTCGGGCGGGACACCGGCCGCGTCGCCGGGACGGTCTTCAGGGGTCAGTCCTTGTCGGGGCCCTCCACGGGGCCGGCCGGGACGGCCGGGGCGGCGCCGTTGGCCGGGTTGCCGTTCTGTCCGTTCTGGCCGTTCATGCCCGCCAGCAGCGGGCGGGCCACGCCGAGCCCGGTGCCGCCGAGCGTCAGCGCCTTGGCGAGCATGTCCTCGATGCCCTCCGCGCCGTTCAGGACCACCATGTTGTCGACGTTGCCGAACACGCCCGCGCCGGCCTGGACGATCTCCGGCCACTTCTCGGCGAGCTGCTGGGCGATGACCGCGTCGGTGTTCTGCGCCAGCGCGTCCGCGCGGGCCTTGATCGCCTCGGCCTCCGCGAGGCCCTTCTGCCGGGTCGCCTCGGCCTGCGCCTCACCGAGGAGGCGGGTCGCCTCGGCCTCCCGCTGCGCCTTCAGCTGCACCTCGGTGGCGGCGGCCTGCGCGTAGGAGATGCGCTCCTCCCGCTCGGCCTCGGCCAGCTTCACCTGCTCGTACGCGCGCGCGTCGGCCGGCTTGCGGACCTCGCTCTCCAGCCGCTTCTCGGTGCGCTCCGCCTCCAGCTCGGCGTTGCGGGTCTCCTTGAGGATGACCTCCTGGCGGGCCTGCTGCGCGGCCTGCTGCACCTGGCCCTCGTACTCCGCCTTCTTGATCTCGGTGTCCCGGATCACCGCGGCGTTCTCCCGCATGGCCTCCTGCTCCTTGCGGGTGGCCTCCTGGTCGCGCTCGGCCTCGGCGATGCGGGCCTCCGCGGCGACCCGCGCGGCGTGCGGGCGGCCCAGGTTGGTGATGTAGCCGGTCTCGTCGTCGATCTCCTGGATCTGCAGCGAGTCCACCACCAGGCCGAGCTTGCTCATCTCGTCGGCGGCCGAGCCGCGGGTCTCGGAGGTGAGCCGCTCGCGGTTGAGGATGAGGTCCTCGACGGTCAGGTTGCCGATGATCGAGCGGAGGTGGCCGGTGAACAGCTCGTGGATCGCGCCGTCCATCGACTTCTGCTGCTCCAGGAAGCGGCGCGCCGCGTTGGCGATCGACACGAAGTCGTCGCCGACCTTGTAGATCACGACGCCGCGGACCTTCACCGGGATGCCCTGCTGGGTCACGCAGTGCACCTCGAGGTTCGCGGCGCGGCTGTCGAGCCGGAGCCGGCGGGCCGTCTGGAAGCCCGGCAGCACCGAGGTGCCCTTCCCCGTGACGATCTTGAACCCGAGGCTCTCCACCCCGTCGATCGGCTTGGACCGGGCGCCCAGGCCGGAGATGATCAGGGCCTCGTTCGGCTCCGCGACCCGCCAGACCATCTTGAACAGCACGATCAACACGATGATGGCGACGACCACGGCGATCGCCACCGCGAAGATGGGCATGCGGCCTCCTCACTCTCGGCGGGCGGCCGGCCCGGTGGAGGCGGGTCCCGTCCGCGTTTTCCAGTAGACGCAGCGGACCCGCCGTTGGTTCGCCCCTTTTGGGGCGGTCTTAGGAACCCAGCGCGTGGGCCACGTACACCGTCCGCGGCGGGTGGTACTCGACCACGACGACGATCGAGCCGACCGGGATCTCCTCGCGCGGATCGACCGGATGCGCGTAGAAGGCCTCCGCGCCGCCGCGGATCGCGATCATGACCTCGCCGACCAGCCCGGGGCCGATCCGGCCGGTCACCCGGCCCTCCTTGCCGATCAAGGGCAACTCCCCGCTCAACTCGTTCCGACGTAAGGCGAACGGTATCCGCCCGGTCCCCTTCCCGCACCGTCAGATCGGCCCCGCCCCCGATCACGCGCGGGCACGCGGAGCGAGCGCCAGCGAGCGCAGCGGGCACGCGCGCCGGTCGGCGGGCTGTTTCGCGCGGAGCTCCAGCGGAGCGGGAAACAGCCCACCGACCGTTGACGGGGGGGTTCCAGGGGGTCGCCCCCTGGAAAAACACAGCCCCCTGGGCTACTTGAGGATCTTGTGGGCCTGGGTCACGGAGGCTCGGGCGAGGGCCTCGGCTTCGGAGCGGGTCGCGTTCGGTCCGAAGACGGTGACGGTGCCGAGGTAGTGGCGGCCCTCGAACACCACGTACCAGGTGTTCGTGCGCTGGTCGCCGCTGGTGGTGGCGACGCCGACCGTCCGGGAACCGTTGCCGACGTCGCCGCGCCGGGTCTCGGTGACCTGGTGCTCGGCCCACTTCCCGGCGAGGCGGGTGCGGAACGTCAGGCAGCCGGTGGGGACGCGCGCCTCCACCTGCTTCTCGGCGTCGGCGTCCGCGACGCCCATCAGCGTCTCCGTCACGGTCTGGCCGTCGCTCTTGACGAACGTGACGAGCGCGGTGGGCACGTCCGCGGCGACCTTCCCGCCGCCGGCCTGGGCGTCCGCGCACTTCGGCTTGTCGAGGGCCGCCTCCTCGCGGACCTGCGCGGCGTTCCGGAGCGCCTTCAGCGAGCCGTACTCGCCGGAGTCGGGCTCGCCGCGCCGGTAGCCGGTGACCTGCTGGAGCAGCGCCTGCCCGAGCTGGTCGGAGGTGTAGCCGGTGCCGGCGGGGGCGGCGCGGGCGGGGCCGACGGCCTCTCCGGCGCGCCCGCCGCCGGAGCCGCCGCAGGCGGACGCCGCCGCGACCGTCGCCAGCACCGCGATCGGGAGGAGCCTGTGCGCCATGCCCGCGACCCTAGGCGCCCGGCCCCCGCGGCGCCCGGCCGACACGCTGTGCGTGCGGCAGGAGCCCCCCATCCAGGCCGGAATCGGCCCGTAGGCGCCTATTGCGGGGCATTCCACAGGGCGGTGATCTCCGCGGCGCGCCGCAGGTGCGGGGCCGGGTCCTCGCCGACGAGCCGGGCGAGCTCGGCCAGCGTGCGGGCGGGCGGCGGCAGGGCGACGGCCAGGCTCTCCAGCCCCGCGGGCGGGCCGTCCCGATGCGGCAGCAGCGCCTTGTACAGCTCGGCCGCGCCCTCCTCGTCGCCCAGCGCGACCACGGTCATGGCGCGGAACGTGCTGAACATCGTGAAGAAGTAGTCCGGCTGGATCGGCGGGGCCGACGCGTGGAGGCGGCGCGCCTCGTCCAGCCGGTCGGCGGCGGCCTGCGCGGCGGCGAGGACGTCGGTGACCAGCGGCGCCAGCTCGGGCGGGACGTCCCCGGCCTCGGCGGCGAACCCGGCCAGCGTGCCGCGCGACACCGCCAGCGTCGCGCGCGTGAGCAGGGCGAACCCGGCGGTGTGCAGCGACCCCTGGTCGGCCATCGCCCGGGTCGCGGCGGCGTAGCGGCGCTCCGCCTCGTCCAGCCGGCCCTCGGCCTGGGCGAGCGCGGCCTCGGCGACCTCGCAGACGACGCCCGCCTCGGGCATCCGGTAGCGGCGGGCCAGCTCCGCCGCCTCGGCGACCCGGGCGCGCACCTCGGCGGGGCGCTCCTCCCACACGGCGGCGGCGGCGAGGTTGAACGTGCCCGACCACAGCGCGGTGGGCATGTCGTGTTCGGCGCCGAGGGCGCGGAGCTCGCGGGCCTGCGCCGCCTGGCGGCGGGTCTCGCCGGGGTCGTGCCCGCGGTAGTCGCGCTCGCGGCTGAGCGTGAACAGGGTCAGGGCGCGCAGCTTCGGGTCGCCCAGGCTCCGCGCGATCTCGACGGCCTCCTCGGCGGCGGCCCGTCCCCGCGCGTCCCCGGTGCCCGTCAGCTCGGCGGCGTAGGCGTCGAGGAGGCGGCACCGCACGTCCGGCGCGAGGCCGTCGAGGTCCAGCAGCCGGGAGAGCAGGCCGACCAGGTGCTCGTCGACGGCCCCGTACGGGCGGAGCTGCCAGGGGGCCGGTTCGGTCCACGCGGTGAACGCCGCCAGCAGCAGGTCGTCGCGCCCGGCCTCCTCGGCGAGGTCGACGGCGCGGCGGCGGGTGGCGCGGGCGTCCTGGACGGCGCCCGCGCGCGCTTGGGCGCGCAGCAGCCGGCCGAGCAGGTCGACGCGGTCCGCGGCGTCCCGGCCCGGCATGCGCTCGAACGACTCCAGCGCCTGGGTGAGCAGCTCGACGGCGGTCTCGTGCGCGTACCGGTGTTCGGCGAGGTCGGCGGCCCGCACGGCGTACTCGACGGCCTTGGCGGCGGTCGCGGCGGACGCGGCGCGGTGGAAGTGGTACGCCAGCGCCGGCGCGTCGTCGGGGGTCAGGCGCTCCAGGGCGGCGCCGAGCCGGGCGTGCATGCGGGTGCGGCGCAGCGCGCTGAGGTCGGCGATCATCGTGTCCCGGACGAGCGCGTGCGCGAACCGGACCCGGCCCGGGGCGCGCTCGGTCAGCAGGCCCGCCACGAGCCCGGCGTCGAGGGCGTCCAGCACCGCGTCCTCGCCGGCGTCGGCCGCGAGGACGAGCGCGTCCACATCGGCCTCGCGGCCGGCGAGCGCGGCCAGCCGCAGGACCGCGACGGCGGGCTCGGGCAGGCGGGCGAGGCGGCGGCGCAGCACGTCCCGCACCCCCTCGGGGACCTCCGAGGTCGCCACGAGCGCGCCCTCGCTGCTGAGCAGCCGGGCGCTCTCCCGCACGTAGAAGGGGTTGCCGCCGGTGCGCTCGGCGAGGGCGGAGACCGTCGCCTCGTCCACGTCGGCGCCGCATTCGGCGGCGATGAGCCGGGCGACCGCCGGCTCCGGCAGCCCCGGCAGCGGCAGCCGCAGCGGCGACCGCCGGGCGAGCACCGCGAGGGTCTCGGTGAGGCGGGTGCCCGCCTCGTCGGCGCGGAACGCGGCGACCACGAGCAGCGGCGCGTCGCCGGACAGGGCGGCCAGCAGGGCGAGGGTCTCGGCGTCGGCCCAGTGCAGGTCGTCGAGCATGACCGCGAGCGGGCGCCGCCGGGCCGCGTCGTTCAGCCAGCCCCAGACGGCCCGGTGGAGGCGGAAGCGGCCGGCGGTGGTGTCGCGGGGCTCGCCGCCGGACGCGTCCCGCAGCAGCGGCGCCGCCTCGGCGGGGGCCGGGACGTGCCGGTCGAGCGCGGTGAGGGCCTCCGTCCACGCCCACGCGGGGGGCGCGCTCTCGCTCTCCGGGCAGCGGCCCGTCACGACGAGCCGGCCCTCCTGCTCCAGGACGCCGGCGAGCCGGGTCAGCAGGGCGGTCTTGCCGAGCCCGGCCTCGCCGGTGACGAGCGCGACGCGCACGCCGCCCTCGCGGGCGAGCCCGGTCAGCGCGGCCAGCTCGCCGTCGCGGCCCAGGAAGGCCGGACCGCCGGGCGCGGGAGCGGGCGCAGGCGCGGGGACCGGCACGGGGGCGGGCGCGGGGAGGTCGAACGCCTCGGTGCGCTGCTGGAGGATCGCCGTCTCCAGATCGGCGAGCGCGGGGCTCGGGTCGAGGCCGAGCTCGTCGGCGAGCGTCGCGCGGACCTCGCGGAGCGCGGCGAGCGCGTCGGCCTGGCGGCCCGCCCCCCACAGCGCCAGCGCCAGCAGCCGCCAGCCCTCCTCGCGGAGCGGCTCGTCGCGGGTGAGGATCTCCGCCTCGGGCACGGCGGCCGCGGCGTCGCCCGCGCGCAGCAGGGCGGCGACGTGCCGTTCGCGGGCGGCCAGGCGCAGCTCGTCCAGGCGGCCGATCTCGGCCCGCGCCCATTCCTCGTCGGCGAACTCGGCGAACGCCGGGCCGCGCCACAGGGCCAGGGCCTCCGCCGCGCGATCGGGGTCGCGGGCGAGCTCGGCGAAGTGCCAGGCGTCCACGGCCTCGTCGGGCAGGCGCAGCGCGTAGCCGGGCGCGGCGGAGACCAGCACCCGGGCCGGGGCCCGCGGCGGGCGGCCGGGCTCCAGCAGCTTGCGCAGGTTGGAGACGTACGCCTGGAGGGACGTGACGGCCTGGGCCGGCGGCTCGCCGCGCCACAGGTCCTCGATCATGCGGTCGACGGGCACGACCGCGCCGCGCGCGGCGACCAGCAACGCCAGCACCGCGCGCTGCCGCGGCCCGCCCAGCGCCGCCCGCACGCCCGCCACCTCGGCCTCGAAGGCGCCGAGCACCCGAATCCGCACCATCTCGGACAGATCGTAGCCACCGGCGCCCGGCCCGCCATCCAGGCCGCCCTCCGAGCAGCCTTCCGAGCAGCCCTCCAGCCGGTCTCCAAGTCGCCTTCCAACTCGTGCTCCAAGTCGGTTCCAAGACGCCCCGGGCAACGTTGGCGGCATGAGCACCGACACCGTTCACACCGCCCTCACCTTCACCCGCTCCATGGTCGTCATCCACCGCGGCATGCGCCGCGAGTCGCGCCTGCTCGCCGAGCTGATCGGCGCGACCCGCCCCGGCGACCGCCGCCGCGCCCGCGCCCTCACCGCGCACCTCGCCGACTACCTGCTCGGCCTGCACAACCACCACCACGGCGAGGACGAGCTGATCTGGCCGCTGCTGCTGTCGCGGGTGGACCTGGACGCCGACATCGTGCTGCGCATGGAGGCCCAGCACGAGAAGGTCGCCGCGACCATCGCCCGCCTGCACGACCTCGCCGGGCCCTGGGCGCGGTCGGCGGACGCCGCGGGCCGTGACGCCCTGGTCGCCGCGCTGGTCGAGCACCGCGCCCTGCTGGTCGAGCACCTGGACGACGAGGAGGCGCACCTGCTGCCGCTCGCCGAGCGCCACCTCACCGAGGACGAGTGGAACGCGCAGGGCGACCACTTCGCGGAGCACACCCCCAAGTCGAAGATCCTCACGCTGCTCGGCGTGGTGCTGGAGGACGCGACGCCGGACGAGCGCGCCGAGTTCCTCTCCGGGCTGCCCGCTCCGGCCCGCGGCTTCTGGCGGCTCTACGGCGAACGCCACCACGCCGCCCGGATGCGGCGGCTCCGCGAGGACGTCTGCACGTCCCGCACCGGCAGCGCCATCGCCCTGCTCACCGGGGTCGGCATCGGCTACGTCGGGCTCTCGTACATCCTCGACCCGGTGGGCACCGCGGCGGGTTTCGGGCTGCCGGCCGTGCCGTCCGGCGACGCCACCGCGTGGCTGAACATCAAGGGCGTCCGGGACCTCGGCACCGGCCTGGCCGTCCTCGCGCTGCTGGCCCGCGGGAAGCGGGAGGCGCTCGGCCTGGTGATGTGCGCGTTCTCGACGATCGCGGCCGGCGACATGCTGACGGTGCTCGCCCACCACGGCTCCAAGGCGACCGCGTTCGGCGTCCACGGCGCGACCGCCGCGGCGGTCCTCGCGTCGGGCCTGCTGCTCCTGCGCACCGCCCGCCGCCGCTGACCGGCGCGGACGGCCCGGTGATCCGGTGGCGCGGCACGTCCGCGCCACCGGATCGCCGCGTCATGCGGACCCTCCGTGACGGCTGTTGATCGCTGGGTAGGCCACGGAGGGCGCCCGGGACCGGGCGCGTGCTCACATCGGGGGAAGAGAATGTTCCGCAGAGTTCTGGTGCTGCCCGTCCTGCTGCTGGCGCTGGTCGCCGCGTCCGGGTGCGGCGGAGGCGGCGGGAAGGCGCACGAGGACGGCGCCCATGCCGCCGCGGGACGGGGCGCCGCGGCGGGCTCGCCGGCCGCGTCGCCGTCGTCCTGCCCGACCGAGGCGACCAAGCACTTCGCGAAGACGCGGTTCGCCGCGGACGCCGGCCTGGCGATCGGCGCCTTCCACCGCTACATCTGGAAGCCGTACCAGGCGGGGAGCTTCAAGCAGGGCGCCGACGGCCGGACGAAGGCGTTCGCGAAGGCCGGGGCGGCGGGGCTGTTCGCGGCCAACCGGCTCAACGCCGCGCGCAAGCTGATCGGCGCGGACCCGAAGCTCTGCAACGCTCTGAAGGTCCCGGCGGAGAAGGTGGCGGCGATGTTCTCGGCGCTGGCCGGCAGGTTCAAGTCCGGGCAACTCGACCAGTCGCAGATCGGGTCGGTGAACTCGGCGGTCGACGGCCTGAAGTCCGACGCCCAGAGCCGGGCGGGCGCGAACATCCAGGAGAAGGCCCCCAACCTCGGCGGCTGACCAGGGCGGGCCGGGCGGGGCGCCCCTACTGCTGCCCCTCGTCGGCACGCTCGTTGTAGACGGGCGCGTACTCCTGGCCGGACATCTTCTGGATGGTCTCGACGATCTCGTCCGTGATGGCGCGGCGGGCCTTGGCGGGCGGGAGGTCGCGGTAGTGGGAGAAGTCCATCGGCGGGCCGATGCGGACGGTGGGGCGGGGCCCGAAGATCCGCGGCTTGGACGCCCCGATCGGCTGGATCTTCTCCGTGCCCTCCAGCGCGACGGGCAGGACGCGGGCGCCGGAGGCGAGGACGAGCCAGCCGACGCCGGTGCGGCCGCGGTAGAGGCGGCCGTCGGGGGAGCGGGTGCCCTCGGGGTAGATCGCGAAGGCGCCGCTGTTGGCGAGGACGTCGCCGGCCTGCTCCAGGGCGCCCATGGCTGCGCGCCGCGCGCCGCGCTTGACCGGGACGTGGCCGAGGTTCGTGAGGAACCAGCGGACGAAGCCGCGCTTGAGGCCGCCGCCCACGAAGTAGTCGGCCTTGGCGATGTAGGTCACCGGCCGCGGGACGGCCAGGGGGATGATGAAGCTGTCGATGAACGACAGGTGGTTGCTGGCCACGATGAGGGGCCCGTAGGCGGGCACGTTCTCCCCGCCGATCACCCTCGGGCGGAAAAGCAGCCAGAGGATCGGACGCACCACTCGCGTCATGAACGTGTAGAACACCCAGCCTCCTGTCATTCGCACCGCCACTGTAACCTCTGCGCCGATCCGTCCCCGGGTCAGCACCTGCTTTTCCCGCCGCACCGGACGTAAGAAATGGTTCAACCGCTGGTCACGGGGGGCGCCGGTGAACTATTGGGGGCCTTGATCCCGGGGTGGGACTTCGGTCACATTGGGGAGGTGCGGCAATCGTGAAACCATTTCCTACCATCCAGTAAGTTCCTCTGGAGTAAGTTATTCGGGCGACGGTCGCGGCACGCCGGGACGCACGGGACCGCGCACGGACGGGGCGCCGCGCGGCCCCGGCGGCCAGGGGTGTTACGGTCCGGGACGGGGGAGGGCGACCCGGTCCTTATCCCTGGAAGTGCTTGGATTGCGGGCACGGGTGCGCAATCCTGAGGAGTCACCTGAGGTGGGGTACCAGGTGCGCGGGACCGAGGCGCCCCCGGAGCCGGGGCGAGAGGTGGCCATGGACTTCGACATCAGCCTGATGAAGGACGAACGCTGCACCCTCGTCCGGGTGCAGGGCGACATCGACGTGGTCTCCCGGGCCCGCTTCGAGGAGGCCCTGTTCGAGGTGGTGGACGCGGGCGAGCCCATGGTCGTCGACATGCGGCAGGTCACGTTCTGCGACTCGACCGGCCTCAACGCGATCGTCGCGGCGAACCGGCGCGCCGGGGAGCGCGGCGGCACGGTGGCGCTCGTCGCGCTGCCGCCGCGCGTTCAGCGCGTCTTCCGCATCACCGGGATCGACAAGTTCGTCCCGATCTACGACACGCTGCGGGAGGCGATCGGCGCGCTGCCGTCCACCACGGCCTGACCGCGGCCACCCGCTGCCTGACCGCGGCCGGGCGCGCCGGAGGCGGCGGGCGTCAGCTGCAGCCCTCGAACTGCGGCACGCTCGTGGTGAGCTTGAGCCCCGACTTGCCGAACCACTTGGTCAGCAGCCGCGCCGCCGTCCCGTCCTGGTACATGTCGGTGATGGCCCGGTTGATCCGCTCGCAGCCCTCCAGGTCGCCCTTCTTCAGCCCGACGCCGTACTTCTCGTCCGTGAACGGCGCATTGATGATCTTGCCGGGGCGGCCGGCGGCGAAGCCGGCGAGGATCAGGTCGTCGGTCGACACCGCGTCCAGCCTCCCGGCCGCGAGGTCGCCCATGCAGGCGCCGTAGGTCGGCGCCTGCACCGGCACCGCGGCGATCTTGCGCTCCTCGATCACCCGCCGCCACGAGTTCGACCCGGTCACCGCGCAGATCTTGCGGCCCTTCAGGTCCCGGATCGCGTGGATCGCCGTGTTGCCCGGCGCGACCAGCGTGTCCTGGTGCGCGACGTAGTACGGGCCCGCGAACGTGACGACCCGCTTGCGGGTGGCGGTGATCGAGTACGTCGCGACGATCATGTCGACGGTGCCGTCCGCGAGGGCCTTCTCCCGGACCGAGGAGTTCGTCGTGCGCCACCTGATCCGGTCCTTCGGCACGCCCAGCCGTCCGGCGATGTAGGTGGCCACGTCGATGTCGAAGCCCTGGTACGTCCCGTCCTTGCCCTTCACGCCGAGGCTCGGCTGGTCCGCCTTCACGCCGATGGTCAGCGAGTGCTTGTGGGCGATCGTCGGCCGGTCCGCGCCGCCGAGCCCGCACGCCGACAGCGGCCCGGCGGCGGACAGGACGGCGCAGGCCAGGGCGGCGGTGCGCAGAAAAGTGGTGCGCCGGGAAGGGAGGCGGACGGAACGGGCACGGGTGGCGCGCATGGGGGGTCTCCTCCGGTCAGCGGAACTCGGCCAGCCGGGGACGGACCCCCGCGACGATCAGCAGCGCGATGACGGCGGCGGCGGGCGGGACGGCCTTCCAGCCGCGCAGCCCGCCGTCCGCGTCCTTGATCTGCCTGGTGAACGCGTCCTGGTGCACGGCGATCAGCGAGCCGAGCGCGGCGTCGTAGGCGTCGAAGTCGGGGATCGCGCCGGACTGGCGGCCCATCCGCAGCGCGATGGCGCCGGTGCGGTTCCCGGACGCCGCGAGCGACCGCATCCGCTGGTCGTCGCGCTGGACGACGATGTACGCGCGCAGCGTCCGCCGCACCGCGTCGGCCTCGCGGGCGTTCCGCGCCGAGGCGGCCTCGTCCGCGAGGAAGCCGAGGAACGGCGCCGCGCCCTCGCGCGGGCGGTACGGCCCCACCTTCTGCTCCAGCCCCGCGTAGTAGTTCTCCAGGTTCAGCGGCTTGTCGCCGATGTCCGGATAGACCACCGAGAGGGACTTGTCGAGGTAGGTCTGCTCATAGGTGTCGGCGCGGCCGGGGTCGAGGAGGTAGCGGCTCTCGTCCGCGAACGCGCTGTGGCTGATCGACCGCGCCCGGGACAGCGACAGCACGGAGTCGAAGCCGTCCTCCTTCGCCTTCCGGATGTGCCCCGCCTGCGCCGACAGCAGGCCCGCGCCGACGGCGGTGAGCGCCACGGTCCCGAGCGTCGCCAGGACGAGCGCCGGGTTCAGCAGCCGCCGGAACGTCCGCGCCAGGTACAGCTGCGTCGCGACCAGCAGCAGCAGCGCGACCACGCCCGCGACGACCACCCAGTCACGGCCCGCCAGTACCGACGTCCGCTTCGACTCGTACGCCTGCCGGACGTGCGCGCCGGTGTCGAGCGTGATGTTGTACGCCTTCGGCAGCAGCTCCAGCTTCATCAGGTCGGTCGCCTGCCGGTAGGCGTCGACGACCTCCTTCGGCGGCTCCCCCGCCGGATGGTCGGCCTGCTGGTTGAGCTGCATCGCCGACCCGACGAGCCGCTCGTACCGGCCGAGGCCGTCGAGGACGTCCTGGACGGTCTGCCGCAGCGCCGGGTCGCGCCCGGCGAGCTGCGCGGCCTGCACCGCCGCCGCGTCGGCGTCCGCGCGGCGCCGCTCGTAGGCGCCGATCATCTGGTCGTAGCCGCTGCCGAGGTCGTGCTGGCGGCCGATCAGCAGGATGTTGGAGACCTGCGCGTCCATGTCGCTGAGCGCGAAGTACAGCGTGCTGGTCGCGACGACCTGCGGGCCCGCGTCGTGCCCGATCGTCTGGACGGAGTCGCGCGCGTTCCCCACCGCGACCGTCAGCACGGCCAGCAGCGCGACGAGCGCGGCGAGGACGAGCGCGACGTGCGCGCGGATCCGGCCGGGGATCGTGCGCAGCCAGCGGCCGCGCGCGAACGTGGCGAGCCGCCCCCGCCGCGCCGGGGGAGCGGCGGGCACGGCGTCCGTGCCGGGCGCGGGCGCCGGCGTCGCGGGAGGGCGGGCGCCGGGCGGCGCCGCCGGCTGTGCGGGCGTCATCGTCATGGCGGGCCCTCCTGAAGGGACAGGGTGATGGTCGTCCAGGCGCCGACGTGGACGCGGTCGCCGTCGCCGAGGGGGACCGGCGTGTTCACCGCGATCGGGTCGGCGCCGCCGTTCACCGTCGTCCCGTTGGTGGAGCCGGGGTCGACGAGCAGCCAGCCGCCCTCGGGCCGGGCGAGCAGCACGGCGTGCAGGTGCGAGACGCCGGGGTCCTCGGGCGGGCCGCCGAGGTCGATCTCCGGGACGGTCGCGCGGGACGCGCTGCGCCGGCCGATCCGGATCTGCTCGCCGAGCAGCGGGACGCGGCGCTCCGGGCAGTACGGCGGGAACTCCAGCGACGCCGAGTCGGGGCCCTCCTGCGCGATCACCGAGGCGTAGTAGTCGCGGTCGGCCGTGATCACCGCGTGCCAGCGTGCCGGGGCCTGCGGCGCCGGGCCAGGGGCCTCACCGGCCTGGGCGGTGCCGGTCGCGAAGTCGTAGCCGCAGTTCTCGCAGAACCGGCCGCTGCGGGGGGTGCCGCAGTCGGGGCACGCCTCGGACTCCGGTGCCTCCTCCGGCGCCGGGCGGGAGGCCGCTCCCGCCCCGGCGGGGTCGGCGATCGAGACGGCGCCGTGCTCGACCATGGTGAACTCCGCGCGCTGCGCCCCCTCCATGAGGTCGCCGCACACGTCGCAGTAGTCGTCGGCGGCGGACACGTGCCCGTTCGCGCAGACCGGCATGGCCTCAGCTCCCGGCCTCGTCCGGCGGCGTGCCCGGCGGCGTGCTCGGGGGTGCGCTCGGCGGCTCGCCCGGGGACGCGCTCGGCGGCGCGCTCGGGGGCTCGCCGGAGGCCCTGGGCGGCACGTCGTCCTTGCGCGTCCGGGCCGTCCGGACGGTCCGCACCGAGCGGGTGTCGAGCGACATCTCGTCCGCCTTCGCCACGTCCGACTTCAGCCGGACGGTCCCCGTCGCCGGGTCGATGACGTCCACCACCTTGTCCAGCAGCCCCGCGATCTGCTCGTTGCCGACCTCGCGGGCGAGCACCACGGCGCGGCCGAGCCGGGCCGTCGCGGTGTCCTCGTCGCCCTCGCGCCGGGCCTCCAGCCCCTCCTGGATCGCGTCGGCCAGCTCCGACTGCCCGGTGTGGTGCGCGACCCGCCCGTTGATCCGCGTCGACCGGGCCTCGTCGTCGGTCCACTCGGCGAGGACGTTCCCGGACGCGAGCACCCGCTCGGCCTCGCCGCCCGCCCCCGGCGCGATCAGCTTCACCCACGCCGCGCGCATCTGCCGCCCGATGTCGCCCGGCGGGACCTCCACGCACAGGTGGTACTCGCGGTTCTCGCTGCCCCACGCGCCGAGCGGGTAGTCGACGGTCTGCGTCCCCGACTCCGCCCGCCGGGCCGTCAGGTCGTCCACGGTCGGCACCATCTGCTTGAGGAACCGCAGCTCCGCGTGCTGCGGCGTCCACACGCGCAGCGCCACGTCCGCGAGCTGCTTGCCCATCGCCGCCCGCGTCATCGCGAGGAAGTCGGCCTCCAGGTCCTTCGGGTCGGGGACGTCCAGGAACCCGCCCAGCAGCGCCGAGGTGATCTTGCGCAGCTCGGCGACCTCCCAGTCCGTGCCGACGCCGCGCGCGTCGCACAGGAAGTGCCCGGTGCACTGCCGCAGCGCCGCGTCCAGCTCCTCGGCGCTCTCGTGCTGGTTCTTGCCGTCGGTCAGCAGGATCGCGTGCTTGACGAGGCCGTCCTGCCCCTCGAACAGCCGGTCCGCCAGCCGCAGCCACGACCCGATCGCGGTGCCGCCCGCCGCGTCCAGCCGCGCGACCGCGTTCGCCGCGCTGCGCCGCGTCGACGCGCTCGCCTCGACCAGCCGCTCCCCCTGCGGGTAGATCATCCGCGGCCGGTTCGCGCCCGCGACGACCGCGAACCGCACCCCGTCCCGCAGCACCTCGACGGCCGCCTTCGCCGCGCGCCGCGCCGCGGCCATCTTGCCGCCGTACGACATCGACCCGGACGTGTCGATGATGATGACCTCCGCGGCGCCGCCCTCGGCGGGCGGTCCGGTGTCGCCGTCCGCGCGGGACTCAACGGTCACGATGGCGTGCATCTCGCGGCCGCCCGCCGGGAGGTAGGGGTTCTGGTCCACGCGGATCGTGAACTCGGGACGTTCGCTCATCTGCCGGGCTCCCTCGTCGGGTCGGGCGGCGGGAACTCGATGACCACCACCGTCACGTTGTCGTGTCCCCCCGCGTCCAGCGCCGCCCGCACCAGCCGCCGCGCCGCCCCCAGCGGCCCCGCCTCCCCGCCCGCCCCGCCGAGCGCGACCGACGCCAGCGCCGCCGCGTCCGGGAGATCGTTCCACAGCCCGTCGCTGCACATCAGCACGAGTCCCGGGCCGTCCGGCTCGAACGCGGCCACGTGCGCCTCGAACGCGCCCGCGTCCGCCCCCATCCACGCCGTCAGCATGTGCGCGCGGCGGTCCGTCCAGGCCGCGTCGGCGGTCAGCTCGCCCCGCGCGACCGCCCGCACCGCCCACGAGTCGTCCGTGGTCAGCGGGAACGACTCCGCCGCCGACAGCCAGTAGGCGCGGCTGTCGCCGAGCCAGGCGATCGTGACCCGGTCCGCCGCCACGACCGCCGAGACGAACGTGCAGGCCGGGCCGGGGCCGCCGGCGTCGGCGAGGGCCGCGACGGCCTCGCCCGCCCGCCCGGCGGCCTCCCGGGTCGCCTCGTCGGGGGCCGCGCCCGCCGCGATCCGGTCGAGCAGCACCGCCGACGCCGTCTGCGCCGCGGCGCGCGCCGCCTCCCGCGACCCCGGCGCCGTCGCGACCCCGTCGCAGACGACCCCGCACGCCCCGTGCGGCAGCGCCGCCAGCGCGAACGCGTCCTCGTTGCGGACGCGGCGCAGCCCCGGGTCGCTGATGCCGGCGCCCAGCGCGGGCCGCCCGTCCACCACCAGGTGGGCCTCGGCGTGCTCGTCGGCGCCCGGCTGCCGCAGCCCGCACCGCTCGCAGAAGCCGTCCGCCGTGACGGCCCAGCTCCCGCAGTCGAGGCAGGCGGCGTCCCCGCGCGCCGCGTTCCGGTGGCCCCTCATCGTCAGAACAGCGTCCTCGGGCGGACGGCGTTGGCGCGCTTCACCATCGCGTGGCGGTGTCCCGGTCCGTCCGCGAGCTTGGCGAGCACCCGGTAAGTCTCCTCCAGCTTCGCCCGCAGTCGAGGCTCTTCCAGCGGGATGCCGAGGATGTCCTTTTCCGGTCGCAGCTGCGCCGGGGTCCGGTCGGCGCGCAGCCAGCCGAGCGCGGCCTCCAGCACCTCCGCGACGAACGCCGAGTACCGCTCGGTGTCCAGCCGCAGCGACCGCAGCCGCCGCCCCGCCTCCACCAGCGCCGCCGCGTTCAGCTCCCCGGCCGGACGGCCCCGCACCGCCGCCCCGACCGCGCCGAGCTGCGCGGCCAGGTAGTGGCTGGAGATGCGCGGCACCGAGTCCAGCACGCGTCCCGCGCTGCCCCGGTCGCCGCCCGCCAGGTACGCGCGGGCCAGCCCGAACGCGGCGCTGACGTGCGTCGGGTCGGTGCGCCAGACCGTCGCGTAGAAGCGCCCGGCGGCCACGTGCTCGCCCAGCAGCTCCTTGCAGAAGCCGAGCGCCAGCTTCGGCGCCTGCTCGCCCGGCATCAGGTCGTACAGGTCGGAGAACACGGCGGCGGCGTCGGCGGCGCGGCCGTCCGCCAGCGCGCGGGCGCCCCGGTACCAGTCGACCCGCCAGTCGTCGGGCTGCTCGGCCTCCAGCTCCCCCAGCAGCCGCGCGGCGACGTCCAGGTCGCCCAGCTCGATCCGGACCCGGACCAGCGCGAACCGCACCTCCCGCGACGCCACCGGCGCGGCGGCCAGCGCCGCCGCGAGGTCCCCCGGGTCGCGGGCGGTCAGCCCGGCGAGGAACGCGGCGGCCGGGTCCGAGCCGTGCACGAGCGGGACGGGCAGCGCGATCGCCGCCGCGCCCGGCTCCAGCGGCGCCAGCACCGGTGTCGCGCCGTCGCGCGCCGGATCGGGGTCGATGATGTCGGTCCCGGCGGTGTGCTGCTCCGGGCCGAACAGCGGCGACGGCGCCGGACGGGCCTTCCCGTCCTCCGCCGACAGCACCTCGCGCAGCACCCCGGTCAGCTGCTCGGCCATCTCCGCCGCGCTCTGGAACCGGCGCGCCGGATCGGGATGCGTCGCCCGGCGCAGCAGCCGGTGGTACGACTCGTGCCGCTGGAACAGCGGCACCTCCTCGCGCGGCGGCAGGCTGCGCAGGTGCCGCCGCGTGTAGCCGCGGAACGGGAAGCTCAGCACGGCGAGGGTCCGGCCGACCGTGTACAGGTCCGACACGACCGACGGGCCCGACGAGCCGATCTCCGGCGCCTGGTAGCCGGGGGTGCCGAAGATCGGGCTGTCCACGTCGAACGCGCGCCGGACCCCGCCGAGGTCGATCAGCTTCAGCTGCTCCTCGGACTGGATCGCGTTGTCCGGCTTGAAGTCGCAGTACAGCAGCCCGACGCCGTGCAGGTAGCCGAGCGCGCTCAGCACCTCCAGGCCGTAGGCCAGCACCTGCCCGAGCGGCAGCGCCGCCTGGTCGCCCTCCTCCTCGCGGCGCGCGAGCAGGATCTCCTTGAGCGAGCGCCCGCCGACGTACTCCATCACGATGTAGCCGGAGTCGCCGTGCCGCACGAAGTTGTAGATCTTGACGATGTTGGGGTGCTCGACCTCGGCGAGGAACGCCCGCTCGGCCGCGGCGGCGGCGAGGGAGTCGGCGTCGCCGGTGTCCAGCAGGCCCTTCAGCACCACCCACCGCTCGCTGACGTTGTGGTCGCGCGCCAGGTACACCCAGCCGAGCCCGCCGTGCGCGAGGCAGCCCAGCACCTCGTACTGCCCGCCGAGCAGCTCGCCGGGCTTCAGCTTCGGGGTGAAGGAGAACCGGTGCCCGCAGGTCGCGCAGAACCCCTCGGTGCGGCCCGGCCGCCCGTCCCGGCCGCGGCCGACCTTCTCGCCGCACCGGCTGCAGTACCGCCGGTTCTCCGGGACCTCCGGGTTCTCCATGATCGCGGACGCGGGGTCGCGGAACGGGACCGGCGGCACCTCGACCAGCCCGGCGCCGAGCATCCCGCGCCGCGCGGACCCGCTGGAGCCCGTCCCGCGCGTCCCGCCGCGGGACGCGGTGCGGCCCGAGCTCCCGGACCCGCTCGTGGGCTCGCTGCGCGACCCGCCCGATCCGCTCGAACCGCCCGGCCCGCTCGAACCGCCCGGCCCGCTCGAACCGCCCGGCCCGGCGGTCCCCGAGGGGACGGACGGGCCCGTCCCGGGCGCGGGACCGCCGCCCGGCCGGGGCGCGGGCCGCTCGACCGACGTCGCCGGCGCGTTCACCACCGTCACCGGAGCCGGCGAGACGGGCGCCACCGGCCCGGACCCGCCGGACGGCGGCCCGGGCGGCGGCCCGGACGAGAGCGCGGCGGGCGGCCCGGGCGGCGGCCCGGGCGGCGGCCCGGCCACCGGGCCGGAGCCTCCCGGGTCCGCGGGCGGGGGCTCCGCCAGCGGTGCCATCCCGCACACGTCGCAGAAGCCGTCCTCGCCGACCTCTCCGGTGCAGCCGGGCTGGGTGCATCGGGTCATGTGGTCCCCGTCCCGTCGTTCTCGCGCGCCCTGATCGCGCGCTGGTACTCGGCGAGCAGCGCGGTCGCACGGCGCAGGTCGCACGGCGCCGACCACAGCACGTCCCGGGCCAGCCCGTGCAGCGCCGTGAGCGCCTCGTCCTCGGCGAGACCGAGCCGCGCCGCCTTCGCCCGGTACGCCTCCAGGCGGCCGCGCAGCTCGCCCCGCCGGTCGAGGAGCCCCTCGCTGAGACGCAGATCGTCGCGCGCCCGTTCCAGCGCCTCCGCCGCCGCGCTCTCCAGCGCCGCGACCCGGCCCGCCATCTCCACCCAGCGGCCCGCCTCGCGCAGCCGCTCCAGCGCGGCGAGCCGGTCCCGCAGCCCTTCCCCGAGCCCCCGCGACGGCGCCGGCACGTTCGGCGCGTGGATCTTCAGCAGCACCGTCGCGTGCGCCTCCCAGGCCCGCCGCTCGGTCTCCTCGACCCGCCCGATCGCCTCGCCGAGGCCCGCGACCAGCTCGGCGTACTCGTCGCGGAGCCGCGCCACCCCGGCCAGTTCGTCGCCGATCGACCGCAGCGACGCGCGGACCCGGTCCAGCCGCGCGGTGTCGGGACGGCCGTCCGGGCACAGCGACAGCGGATCGGTGCGGACCAGCCGGCCGAGCGACGTCAGCTCGCGGCCCAGCCGGTCCAGCTCCGGGTGCCGGGTGCCGTCGAGGGAGTGCGCCAGCCGCGCCGTCCGCTGCCAGCTCTCCTCCGCCTCCTCCAGCGGCTTCAGCAGCGCCGACCACGCCGCGTCCGCCGCCGCGACCTCCTTCGCCACGAACGCGAACGCGTCGGACATCATCCCGACCGCCTCGTCCAGCGTCGCGCGCTTCTCCTGCGGGCCGAGCAGCGTCCGGTCCTCGAGGGGGATCTCGCCGTCCGGCAGCTCCACCGACCGCCCCGACAGCATCCCGGTCAGCTCCACCAGCGTCGGCACGTCCGGGCGCGGCGACCGGCCGCGCAGCGCGCACGCCGCGTCCAGCACCCGCTGGTAGGCGTCGAAGACCCGCCACAGCAGCGTCAGCCGGTCCCGCACCCGCTCCCAGCGCCGCCACGTCTCGCCGGTGAGCCGGGCGCCCTTCAGCAGCCGGACGCCGGTGTGGCCGTCGAGCTCCAGCAGGGACGCCGCGATCCGCTCCCGCTCCGCGCCGAGCGTCCTGAGGGCATGGTCGACCCCCTCCCGGCTCATGGGCGCGGCGGCCCCGGCCCCGCTCTCGTCCACCTCAGCCCCGCGTTCGGTTCTCTCGGTCCCCGTGCGCACCCTCGTTCCGGCGGCCTGGGAGCAAAGGACCGTCCAAGTATCGGGCACGCTCTCCCCAACAAGTGTGATCCGTGACACTTGGCGACACAAGCGCCTGTCCTCGCGGGACAGGCCGCCGCGCCGGTGGGACGATCGGCGAGGGGCTTTACCCTGGTGCGCCGGGAACCTCGCCGCCCGAGGCGGCGTTACGCAGGTAGGCCCAGATGAGAGGAGTGGTGAGTCCGCGGTGTCGGACCCCAGTCATAGACCCGGTGCCCCATGCTGACGGCGGCGCTGGGAGTGCTCGCGGTGATCGTTCTCACCGCCGCGACCGGATATTTCGTCGCCCAGGAATTCGCCTACGTCGCCGCCGACCGCGCGTCCCTCGAGCAGGCCGCCGCGCGCGGCGACGCGTCCGCCCGCCGGGCCGTGAAGGTCATCGGCCGGCTGTCGTTCATGCTGTCCGGCGCGCAGCTCGGCATCACGATGACCACGCTGGTCGTCGGGTTCATCGCCAAGCCCGCCCTGGCCGAGCTGATCAGGCCGCTGCTGGACGCCGCGGGCGTGCCCGCGGGCGCCACCGGCGCGATCGCGCTGGCCGCCGGGTTCGTGCTGGCCACGCTGATCCAGATGCTGCTGGGCGAGCTGTTCCCCAAGAACCTCGCCCTGGCCCGCGCTGAGTCGCTGGCGCGCGCGCTGGCCGCGTCCACGCTCGTCTACCTGGCCGTGGCGGGCCCGCTGATCCGGCTGTTCGACCGCGCCGCCGAACGGCTGCTGCGCCTCGTCGGCGTCGAGCCCGTCGAGGAGCTGCACAGCGGCGCCACCCTGGAGGAGCTCGGCGACATCATCGGCAAGTCGCAGAGCTCCGGCCACCTGCCCGCCGACCTGTCCGGCCTCCTCGACCGCGCCCTGTCGTTCGGCGACCTCACCGCCGACGAGGTCATGGTCCCGCGCCCGCAGGTCAGCACGCTGCCGTCCACCGCGCCCGCCGCCGACCTCGTCGCGCTGATCCGCGAGACCGGGCACAGCGCCTACCCCGTGTACGACGGCGAGGTCGACGACGTCATCGGCGTCGCCGGGGTCCGCGAGGTCGCCGACGACGCGCTCGACCCGGCCACCCCGGTCGGGCGGATCGCCCGCCCCGCGCTGCTCGTCCCCGGCAGCCAGCCGCTGTACGGCGTCATCGAGCGGATGCGCGAGTCCGGCGAGGAGTTCGCCTGCGTCGTCGACGAGTACGGCGGCCTCGCCGGCATCCTCACCTTCGAGGACGTCGCCGAGGAGCTCGTCGGCGAGATCGCCGACGAGACCGACGCCCGCGAGGACGCCCCGACCAGCGGCCCCGACGGGTCCTGGCTCGTCGACGCCGGCATGCGCATCGACGAGGTCGGCCGCCTCACCGGCCTCGACCTGCCCGAGGGCGACGCCTACGACACCCTCGGCGGCCTCGTCATGGCCGAGCTGCGCCGCCTCCCCTGCCCCGGCGACCGCCTCACCGTCGCCCTGGACGGCGCGGCCGGGCACGCCGAGCTGGAGGTCGTCAGCGTCGCCCGCCGCGTCGCCGAGAAGATCCGGATCCGCACCGCCGCCGCCCCGGCGCCGTCCGGCCGGCCGGAGGTCTCCGACCCGCCGTGCGCCGCCGCGCCGTCCCCGGACGCCGAGGAGGTGTCATGGACCCGCTGACCTCCCTGCTCGTCACCGTCCTGCTGCTGATCGGGAACGGCTTCTTCGTCGCGTCGGAGTTCGCGCTCGTCGCCGCCAACCGGTCCCAGCTGGAACGCGCCGCCGGCAAGGGCAGCCGCCCCGCCGCGGCGGCCCTCGCGGGCGTCCGCGAGCTGTCGCTGATGCTCGCCGGCGCGCAGTTCGGCATCACGATGTGCTCGCTGGGCCTCGCGATCGTCACCGAGCCCGCGTTCGAGCACCTCCTCGAACCGCCCCTGCACGCCGTCGGCGTCCCCGATGCCGGCGCCAAGGCCGCCGCCCTCGCCTGCGCCCTCGGCGTCATCACGTTCCTGCACATGGTCGTCGGCGAGATGGCGCCGAAGTCCTGGGCGATCGTGAACCCGGAGCGCTCCGCGGTCCTGCTCGCGCTGCCGTTCCGCGGGTTCGCGAAGGTGTCGCGCCCGATCCTCGCCGCGCTGAACGCCACGACCAACGGGCTGCTGCGGCTCGTCCGGGTCACCCCCCGCGACGAGCTGGACAGCCACACCGACCCGGCCCGGCTCAGCCACCTGGTCGGCGAGTCCCGCCGCCTCGGCCTCATCGGGCGCCACGACCACGAGCTGCTCCGCCGCGCGATCTCCGCGCGCGAGGCGACCGTCCGGCACCTGGTCATCCCCGCCTCGTCGGTGACCACGATCGACGCGGGCGCGTCCGCCGCCGACATCCGCCGCACCGCGACCGCGAGCGGCCACAGCCGGCTCCTCGTCCGCGGCCCGGACGGCACCGCCACCGGCATCGTGCACGTCCGCGCCGCCATCACCGAGCCGGACGGCGACCGGCCCGCGGGCGAGCTCGCCTACCCGGCGCCGGCCCTCACCGCGGAGACCACCGTCCTGGACGCCGTCAGCCGGATGCGCCGCGCCCGCGCGCAGCTCGCCGTCGTCAACGGCGACCGCGGCGCGTTCGCCGGGATCGTCACGCTGGACGACCTCCTGGCCGAGCTCCTGGCCACGAATCCGCACTGACCGGTGAAGATCATCACGCGCGACCGCGGGGGCCACGAGTGATCGTTTCCATGTGAGACGTTAGACGCGGGCAAAAGGGGACACATACGGCCCCGGGTCGATCTGGGACGGGATGGCGTAGGTGAACCACTCAACGGAACCCAACGAGCCGGACGGCGTGCCGGAGCCCGAGCTCGACGCCCGTCCCGACCTGGAGACGATCCCGCTGGCCGAGGCTCCGGTGGAGGAGACGCCGGCCCTGGGCGTGGAGGAGGTCTCCTGGGGCGGTCCCGAACTCGTCGAGAACGTCTACGCGCCGCTGACGGAACAGTACGAGCATCTCCAGTCGGGCCTTGAGGACGACGCGCTCGGCTGGACGGCCCAGATCGACGCGCTCCGGGCGCTCCGGAGCGCACGTGTCGCCGGCGACTGGGAGACCCTTGCCCGCCTCCTCGTCGCCCCGGGCACCCTCGAAGAGACCGGCACCCTTGAGGAGACGGGCGCGGTCCGCCTCGTGCGGACGGCGGACGAGGCGGAGACCGTCCGGTCCCTCCTCGGGGATCTCAAGGCCGCCGGCGAGCGCACCCTGCTCCTCGCGCCCACCCCCGAGAAGGCCGCCGAGCTCCTCGAAGCCGTCCAGGACGACCCGGAGATCCGCACCCTCCTCATCGAGACCGGGCCGCCCCGGCCCGCCGCGCCGCCGCCCGCGCCGCCGACTCCGTCCGTGCCGCCCGCTCCGCCCGTCCAGCCCGCCCCGCCCGTCCAGCCCACCCCGTCCGTGCAGCCCGCTCCGCCCGTGCAGCCCGCCCAGTCAGACGAGACCCTCAAGCTTCCGACGCTCCCCGACGAGCCGCCCGCTGACGCCGCCCCGGCGGAGCCCGCCGCCCCCGAGGCCGTCCAGCCGCAGGAGGACGACGCCGCCGCGGCGCCGGCCCGGAACGACTTCGGATCCCACGGGACCGTCGAGTTCAAGCCGGTGACCGGCCTCCCCGAGCCCGGCGCTGGAGCGACGCGAGCCGAGCCCCTCCCCGGCGCGCGCGCTGAAGGCACGCCCGAGGCGGACGCCGCGGACGCGACGCGAGCCGAACCGCTGCCCGCCCCCGTGGGAGACGACCTCCTTCCCGGCGCGGACGCGACGCGCGCGGAGGCCCTGCCCGGCCCCATGGCGGACGACGAGCAGCCCGCCGCGCCGGAACATCCCCAACCCGGGGCAAGCCCGGACGTCCCCGCCTCGGCGGAGGCGACGGCGGCCCATGCGCTGCCCGGACGGCCAGGCGACGGCGCCGGAGCCCCGTCCGGCCCGAGCGCTCCGGACTCCACGGAGACCATGGCGCTCCCCGTCCCGGTGCCCGACGAGCAGAGCCCTGGCACCGCGTCGGCGGAACACGAGCAAGGCGAGGCCGGGGCGCGTCCTGACGTCCCGCCCGAGGAGAGCGCCGCAGAGGCGACGCTGAGCGATGCGTCCGGAGATCCGGCAAGGGAGACCGGCGCGCACGCGGAGGATGCGGCACCGGCGGCGGGCGGCTCAGACGCCCATGGCGGCATCGGCGCGGCCCTGCCCGGCGCGGCCGAGCGTCCTGCGGGAGACGGCGCCGATCCCGGCTCGACGCTGCCCGGGCCGGCCGATGAGGTCTACGAGCGCATGGAGGGCGTGTCCGAGGCCGCGGAGGCGCGCGCGCTGGGAGCCGCGTTGCGGGCCGTCGGCGAGGGATGGCCTCGGACATGGCGGGCCGAGGCGGGGGCGCTGCGGCGCGGGTTGATGCTGCTGGAGCAGTGGCCTCGGGACGCGGAGGCGCTGGCGGCGGTGCGGGCGGAGACGGCCGCGCGGAAGGAGGCGCTGGAAGCGGAGCTGGCGCGCATCGCGAGCGGGATCGAGGAGGCGCGGGACGCGGCGCAGAGCGCGGAGGAGCGGGCCGCCGAGGCGGAGGCCGAGGCCGAGCGCCTGGTCGCGGTGCAGCGGGAGGCGGAGGAGGAGCTGGCCGGTCCGCGCGCGGAGGCGGAGCGGTTGCAGGCGATCGCGGACGCGGCGGGCGCCGAGGCGAGCGAGCTGACGCGGGTGGCGGACGAGGCGTTCGCGCGGTGCACGCAGCTGGAACAGCGGGCCCATGAGGCGCAGAACGAGTTGCGGGACGCGCAGCAGGTGGAGGCGTCGCTGAAGGACGAGCTGGCGCGCGCGCAGGCGGCGTTGCCGGCGGCGATGGAGGAGGCGGACAGGCTGGCCGCCGTGGACGCCGACGCGTCGGCGGAGGGGCACGCCGCCTACTACCGGCTGGTGTCGGCGGAGTCGGCGCTGGCGGCGGTGCGGCGGAAGATGACGCTGACGCAGCGGCTGCATGTGGCGGCGCCGCCGTCGAACCTGCGGAGCGTCCGGGCGGAGGTACGGGCGCGGGCGCGGGAGGCGGACGAGGCGGCGAAGCGCGCGCAGGAGGCGAAGGACGCGGCGGAGCGCGCGGAGGCGCACCGGCAGGGCCTCGCGACGTTCGTGGCGGAGAGCGGGCCGCGGCTGGCGACGGCGCGGGAGGCGCAGGAGCGGTTGACGACGGAGCTGGCGTGGCTGGCGACGGAGCGGGAGACGGCGGGCGCGGAGCACCAGGAGCAGGCGCGGCGCGCGGCGGAGTCGGTGGACCGGGCGACGCAGGCGGGCCTGGAGGCGCGGGCGGCGCAGCAGGCCGCCCGGGTGATCGAGGAGCGGGTGGAGGCCGCGCGGACGGGCCGCGAGGAGGCTCTCGCGGCGGTCGAGCGAGCGCGGGCGGACGCGGAGGCGGCGGTGGCACGCGCCGCCGAGGGACGGACGGAGCTCGACCGGCGCGGCGCGGAGGGCGAGGCGGAGACGGCCGCCGCCGAGGCGGACCTGCGGGCGGCGGCGGAGACGGAGGCGCGGTCGCGGGAGAAGGTCCGGGAGGTGTTCGGAGCGGACCCGGCGGACGATCCCGAGGTGTTCGGGGAGCGCCGGCGGGCGGCGATGGCCCGGATCGAGGAGCTGGGCGGGCTCCTGGGAGGCGGCGAGGCGGACGGCGCCGCGCTGCTGCCCGCCGCGGACCTGGTGGTCGGGACGCCGGTGGGCGTGGGGGCGGCGGTGCCGGGCGAGCGGTTCGGCACCCTGGTCGCGGTGGGCGCTCTCGACGACGCGGACTTCCTGGTCGGCGCCGTCAGGGCGGCCCGCTGGGTCCTCGTGGGCTCGCCCGATGACGAACAGCCGGGGCACGGCGTGTTCGCGCGTTGCGCGGTCGCCGCACCCCGGCTGGTGGGGGACGGGAGCTAGTCAGTCCCGGTCGTCGTCATCGTCGTCGTCGCCGGGGACGAGGACGTGCAGGAGCCAGCCGACGACGCCGACGACGATCGCGCCCCAGAAGGCCGGCCAGAACCCGCTGACGTGGAACGGCAGGTCGAGGCGGCCGGCGAGGGCGCTGGTCAGCCAGAGCAGCAGGCCGTTCACGACGAGGCCGATGAGGCCGAGGGTGAGGATGTAGAAGGCACAGCCGAGCGTCTTCACGATCGGCTTGATGACGGCGTTGACCAGGCCGAAGATGACCGCGACGCAGAGCAGTGTCAGCGCGCGGTGGGCGGTGTCCCGGCCGGTGAGGGTGATGCCGTCGATCAGCGCGGTGGCGGCCCAGAGGGCGATCGCGGTGATGACGACCTTGATGAGGATGCGCACACCACGAGGATCGTAGGGCAGGACGCGAAATTCATCCCTCTGCGTGGCGATTCGCCATGGGTGCGGCTCATCATCCGGAACGACTGGGGACGGCCCGGCGGGCGGGCGTCAGTCGGCGCGGTCGAAGAACGGGGAGCGGGCGGAGACCTGGGAGCGGGGTCCGCCACGGGGGGCCTGCGGGCCGGACGCGGCGGGCGCCGGGGCAGGGGCGGGGGCGGGGCCGGACGGCGCGGCGGCGCCCTGGCGCGACAGCGGCGGCGCACCCGCGCCGGAACGCGCCGGCGGCGCGGACGGCGCGGGGCCGCCGGTCTGCCGGACGCGGGCGAGCTCGCGCTGGAGCCGGCGCTTCTCCATCTCGAGCGTGGTCAGCGACTCCTCGTGCTCCTCGCGCAGGTAGCGCAGGTCGCGGCGGGCGCGCAGGATGCGGCCGGCGCCGGCGAAGGTGAGCATCACGCCGACGACGAGGACGACGGCGACGGCCGCGCCGGCGAGGAAGACCTGCCACTCGTTGTGGATGCCGGGGACGGCCTGGCCGAAGGCGGTGAGGTGGGAGGGGTCGGTGTTGTCCATGATGATCCCGGCGGCGACCGCGACGGCCGCGGCGAGCAGGAGCAGTCCGATGAACGCCATGTGCAGATCTCCTCTGCGGTGACTCCGGAGGGGGTACGGAGGCCCACCACCATGCCAGACGCGAAGCCGATCATGTCGAATTCGTCGGATAAATCCAGGTCAGGGGCTATTAGTCCGATTGATGACCCGAGGTTGCCCGCCGAGCGCGGTGGGTAATGATCGTTGCCGTAGGCGGCGCCGATTCCCGGGAGGGGCCATGCCCTTGGAGGCCATCGTTTTCGACCTGGACGGCGTGCTGATCGACTCCGAACCGGTGTGGGAGGAGGTGCGGCGCGGCTACGTCGCGTCCCACGGCGGGCGGTGGCTGCCCGACACGCAGCGGCGCCTCATGGGCATGAGCACCGTGGAGTGGGCCCGCTACATCGCGGCCGACCTCGTCGACGGCGTCACCGCGGAGGAGGTCGCCTACGCGGTGATCGACGAGATGTCCCAGCGGTACGCGGCGGGGCCGCCGCTGCTTCCGGGCGCCGAGGACGCCGTCCACCGGCTCGCCGCGTTCCGCCCGCTCGGCCTGGCCAGCTCGTCGCCACGCGCGCTGATCGACCTGGTGCTCGGGCAGCTCGGCATCGAGTCGCTGTTCCGCGCGACCCTCTCCACCGAGGAGGTCGACGCCGGAAAGCCCGCACCGGACGGCTACCTCGCCGTGGCCGGTCAGCTGGAGGTCCCGCCCGAGGAGTGCGTCGCGGTCGAGGACTCCAGCAACGGCCTGCGCTCCGCGCACGCGGCCGGGATGACGGTGATCGCGATCCCGCGCGAGGCGCACCCGCCCTCGGACGACGCGCTCGCGCTCGCCGCGCACGTCGCGAAGGACCTCGACGAGCTGACCCCCGCCCTGCTCACCGCCCTCTGACCCCATCCCGGGGACGGCTGTCGGCGGGCGCTCATAGTATGGGCCGATGGCCTCCCCCGACTTCCTCGAGACCCCGGAGACACTGGACACGCTGCGGCGCGTGTTCGGGTACGACGCGTTCCGGGACGGGCAGCGGGAGATCATCGAGCATGTCGTCGGGGGCGGGGACGCGCTGGTCCTGATGCCGACCGGCGGCGGCAAGTCGCTGTGCTACCAGATCCCGTCGCTGGTCCGGAAGGGCACCGGCGTCGTGATCTCGCCGCTGATCGCGCTCATGCAGGACCAGGTGGACGCGCTGCGCGCGCTCGGCGTCAACGCCGGCTTCCTCAACTCCACGCAGGACCTCGACGAGCGCCGCGTCGTGGAGGCCCAGTTCCTCGCGGGCGAGCTCGACCTGCTCTACCTCGCGCCGGAGCGGCTGCGCGTCCCGGCGGCGGTCGAGCTGCTCGACCGGGGCGACGTCGCGCTGTTCGCGATCGACGAGGCGCACTGCGTGTCGCAGTGGGGGCACGACTTCCGGCCCGACTACCTGATGCTGTCCGGCCTGCACGAGCGCTGGCCGGACGTGCCGCGCATCGCGCTGACCGCGACCGCGACGGAGGCGACCCGCGCCGAGATCGCGTCCCGGCTCCGGCTGGAGGACGCCCGGCACTTCGTCGCGAGCTTCGACCGCCCGAACATCCAGTACCGGATCGAGCCGAAGACCGACGCGAAGCGGCAGCTCCTCCGGCTGCTGCAGACCGAGCACCAGGGCGACGCGGGCATCGTGTACTGCCTGTCCCGCAACTCGGTCGAGAAGCACGCCGCGTTCCTCACCGAGAACGGCATCGAGGCCCTCCCGTACCACGCGGGCCTCGACGCGGAGACGCGCGCCGCGAACCAGGCGCGGTTCCTGCGCGAGGACGGCCTCGTCATCGTCGCGACGATCGCGTTCGGCATGGGCATCGACAAGCCGGACGTCCGCTTCGTCGCGCACCTCGACCTGCCCAAGTCCGTCGAGGGCTACTACCAGGAGACGGGCCGCGCCGGGCGCGACGGCCTGCCGTCCACGGCCTGGCTCGCCTACGGGCTGCAGGACGTCGTCAACCTCCGCAAGATGATCGACTCCGGGGAGGGCGACGCCGCGTTCCGCCGCCGCCAGTCCCTGCACCTGGACGCGATGCTGGCGCTCTGCGAGACCGTCGAGTGCCGCCGCGTCCAGCTGCTGAACTACTTCGGGCAGTCCGGCGAGCCGTGCGGCAACTGCGACACGTGCCTGTCCCCGCCCGAGACGTGGGACGCGACCGTCGCGGCGCAGAAGGTGCTCTCGGTGATCGTCCGGCTGGAGCGGGAGCGGCGGCAGAAGTTCGGCGCCGGCCACATCATCGACATCCTGCTCGGCAAGAAGAACGCCAAGGTCATCCAGTTCGACCACGACGCGCTGAAGTCGTTCGGCATCGGCGCGGAGCTGCGCGAGGCGGAGTGGCGCGGCGTCGTCCGGCAGCTGCTGGCGCAGGGCCTCGTCGCGGTCGAGAGCAACCACGGCACGCTGGTGCTGACCGAGGCGAGCGCGGACGTGCTGCGCGGGGAGCGCACGGTGCCGATGCGCCGCGAGCCCGAACGGGCCCCGGCGAAGGCGGCGAAGGCCGCGAAGGAGCGCAAGGCGCCCGTCGAGCTGCCCGCCGAGGCGGCGCCGCTGTTCGAGCGGCTCCGCGCCTGGCGCGCCGCCACCGCCAAGGAGCAGGGCGTCCCCGCCTACGTGATCTTCCACGACGCGACGCTCCGCGAGATCGCGACGGCGCGGCCGTCGTCGCTCGCCGAGCTGGGCAAGGTGAGCGGCGTCGGCGAGAACAAGCTCGCCAAGTACGGCGAGCAGGTCCTGGAGACCCTCGCCGAAACGGCCTGACCAGGGGTCCCGCCGAGAATCCTCATCAGGTGAGGGCGGCGGCGACCTCGCGGGCGGCCCGGTGGCCGGACTCGACGGCGCCGTCCATGTACCCGGCCCAGCGCGTGGCGGTCTCGGTGCCGGCCCAGTGCAGCGGCCCGACGGGCCTGCGCAGGGCGGGGCCGAACCGCGTCAGCGTGCCGGGCGTGGCGAACGCGCCATAGCAGCCCCGCGAGTACTCCTCCTCCGCCCAGTCCCGCTCGATGAACGCGATCGGGTCGCGGGCGCGCGGGCCGAAGTACCCGGCGAGGTCGGCGAGGACCCGCTCGCGGCGGGACGCCGGGTCGAGCCGCGCGGCGGCGTCGGCGTGCCGGCCCTCCAGGAACCCGACGAGCACCCCGGGCGCCCCGCCCTCCGGGGTGTTGTCGAAGACGACGGCGAACCCGCGGCGGTCGCTGTTGGCCTGGCCGCTGAAGCCGTCCGCGCGCCAGAACGGCTCGTCGTACACGACGTTCACCTTGATCACGCGGCCCATCGGCAGGCGCTGGACGAGCTGGTCGCGGTCGCCGGGCAGGCCGGGCGCGTACCGGACGCGGGCGGCGAGCGGCGGCGGGACGGCGATGACCGCGCGCCGCGCCCGCACCTCCGCGCGGGGCGTGCGGAGCCGGACGGAACCGTCCGTCCACTCGATCTCGGTGACGGGCGCGTTCGGCACGACCCGGTCGCCGAGCTCGTCGGCCAGGGCGAGCGCGATCCGCTGGGAGCCGCCGGAGACGCGGTCCTGCTGCGCGCCGCCGGTCGTCTCGATCAGCGGGTCGAGGCCGCCGGCGGACGCGACGTAGAAGCCCGCCCACAGCGCGGACATGTCGTCCGGCTCCGCCGCGAACACCGCCTGCGTGATCAGCCGCATGAACGAGCGGCCCGCGCGCGTGTGCAGGTTCCGCCGGATCCAGGTGCCGAACGTCCGGCCGTCGAGCCGCGCGGCGTGCGCGGCTGCCCACGGCTCGTCCACCGGGATGCGGCGGGCGAGCCGGTCGAGGCGCGCCGAGCCCTGGCCGATGTCGAGGATCGCGGCCGGGGAGAGGCGCGGGACGCGCCCCGCGTACTCGCTGCGGCGCCCGCCGAACTCGGCGATGTGCCGTCCCTCGTCGTACGTCGGGTAGGTGGTGAGGCCGAGGTCGCGGATCAGCGCGAGCACCTCGTCCTGCCCGGGGCCGACCCACTGGCCACCGACCTCGATCGGCCCCCCGCCGGGGAGCTCGCCGTTCAGCAGGCGCCCGCCGACGCGGTCGCGGGCCTCCAGGACGACGGCGTCGTGCCCGTCCCGGACCAGGTCGCGGGCCGCGACCAGCCCCGCGGCGCCCGCTCCGACGATCGCGACCTCGGCCTCCATGGCGCCTCCCATACGTACCGAATCTCACATACGTCTTGTATGTGTTATACATGCCGCGTGGAGCATGTCAAGAGCCGGCGCGAGCAGTACGTCGAGAGCACCCGCACGGCCCTCCTCGACACCGGACGCCGCCACTTCACCGAGCGCGGCTTCGCCGACGTCTCCGCCGAGGAGCTGGTCCGCGCCGCCGGCCTCACCCGCGGCGCCCTCTACCACCACTTCAACGGCAAGCAGGGCCTGTTCGAGGCCGTCTTCGAGGAGTTCGAGGACGAGGCCGCCCAGCGCATCGCCGCCGCGGTGGAGGGCGCGGGCGGCGACGCGTGGCACCGCGGCATCGCCGGGATCCGGGCCTTCCTCGACATCTGCGCCGAGCCCGGCTACCGCCAGATCGTCCTGCTCCAGGGCCCCATCGCGCTCGGCTGGCAGCGCTGGCGCGAGCTGGACCAGCGCTACCTCGGCGCCCTCCTGGAGGACGGCCTCACCGCGATCCTCGGCGCCGCCCCCGCCCACCCCCTCCCGCTCTCGGCCGCCGCCCTCTACGGCGCGCTCACCGAACTCGCCCTCACCATCGCCGACGCCGCCGACCCCGCACAGGCCCGCGACCAGGCCGTCCAGCTCGTCGCCGCGATGCTGAAGGGCCTGCGCACCTTCCACTGAGCCCTCCACTGAACGGCGTCGGGAGGACGCGCACAGGAGGCGTACGGCCGATTCCCAGGGTTCTCCCAGGATCCGCCACGGACTCCTACCAGCCGGCCCCGCTTCAATGGCCACCATGCGAACCAACAGGAAGACCATCGCCGCCGGGGCCGGCGCCGCCGGACTGCTCGGGCTCGGCCTGTACCTCGCCGTCCCCGCCGCCGCGAACTCCGCCCCGTCCCCCTCCCCCTCCGCGACGACCGCCGCGCCGAAGGAGCACCCCGGCCACGGCAAGCGCATGGCCGCCCTCCGCCGCGTCCGCGGCGTGCACGGCGAGGCCACCGTCCGCACCAAGGACGGCTTCCGCCTCGCCGACTGGCAGCGCGGCACGATCACCGGCGTCTCCGGGACGACCCTCACCGTCCGCAGCGCCGACGGCGCCACCTGGACCTGGACCACCAACGGCGACACCCGCGTCCGCAAGGACGGCGGCAAGTCGACGCTGTCCGCGCTCACCGGCGGCGCGCAGGTGTTCGTGCTCGGCGAGCGCTCCGGCGGCACCCGCACCGCCAAGTTCGTCCGCCAGCCGAAGAAGGGCTGACTGAGGAGTACAGGGCGGCCGCCCCGGCCCGCCGCCAGGATCGGCGCGGGGGCGGGGCCCCGCGGGCCGGGGGGTGGGTGGGTCCT
>NZ_JBEPCJ010000069.1:0-57622 GCF_040299565.1 Spirillospora sp. NPDC000708 | reverse complement strand
GCTGCGCGTGGCCCCCGTCGGCCGCGGGCCTGCCCGCCTACCCCCAGCCCGTTTCGCGCGGAGCGCTAGCGGAGCGGGAAACGGCCTGTCGGTCGTGACGGGGGTTCCAGGGGGTCGCCCCCCTGGGAGTATCAGTTCTCTCGCCAGCGGGTGGTGATGGGGAGGCGGCGGTCGCGGCCGAAGTTCTTCGGGGTGATCTTGGGGCCGGGCGGGTACTGGCGGCGCTTGTACTCGGCGAGGTCGACGAGGCGGATGACGCGGTCGACGAGGGCGGGGTCGTGGCCGGCGGCGAGGAGGGCGTCGCGGCCCATGTCGTGCTCGACGTAGTCGGCGAGGAGCGGGTCGAGGACGGAGTAGTCGGGGAGGCTGTCGCTGTCGCGCTGGCCGGGGCGCAGCTCGGCGGACGGCTCCTTGTCGATGATCACCCGCGGGATCGGCTCCTGCGCGAACGGGTGCAGGAACGGCAGGTCGACGCCGGCCTGGGCGTTGCGCCAGCGGGCGAGGTCCCACACGGTGGTCTTGAAGACGTCCTTGATGGGGCCGAAGCCGCCCGCGGAGTCGCCGTAGAGGGTGGAGTAGCCGGTGGCGAGCTCGCTCTTGTTGCCGCCGGTCAGGACGAGGTGGCCGTGCTCGTTGGACAGCCCCATCCAGACGTTCGCGCGGATGCGGGCCTGGAGGTTCTCGGCGGCGAGGCCGTGCAGGTCCAGCTCGGCCTCGAACGCCTCGACCATCCCGGCGATCGGCACGATCCGGGAGCCGATCCCCTGCCGCTTGACGAGGTCCTCGGCGTCGGTGACGGAGCCCTCGGAGGAGTAGCGGCTCGGCAGCAGGACCGCGTGCACGTTCTCCGGGCCGATGGCGTCGGAGGCGATGGTGGCGACGAGGGCGGAGTCGATGCCGCCGGACAGCCCGAGGATGACGGAGCGGAAGCCGTTCTTGCGGACGTAGTCGCGGGTGCCGAGGACCAGTGCGGCGTAGATCTCGGCCAGGGCGTCGAGGGGCTCGGCGACGGTCTGCGGCTCGACGGGGTAGGCGGGCAGCGGGTCGGCGGACAGCGCGAGCCGGTCGATGGTGATGGTCGTGCCGTCGTGGGCGTCGACCGGGGAGCGGCCGGGCTCGGCGGCGGGGTCGGCGGCGGGCAGCGCGAGGTCGGCGACGAGCAGGTGCTCGACGAACTGGGGGGCGCGCGCGAGCAGCGAGCCGTCCGGGCCGACGATGACGGAGTCGCCGTCGAAGACGAGCTCGTCCTGGCCGCCGACCATGTTGACGTAGGCGAGCGTGCAGCCCGCCTCGCGGGCGCGGCTGGCGCACAGGTCGAGGCGGACGTCGTCCTTGTCGCGCTCGTAAGGGGAGGCGTTGAGGACGAGCAGGAGCCCGGCGCCGGCCTCGCCGGTGACGCTGACGGGCCCGCCGTCCTGCCAGAGGTCCTCGCAGATGGCGGTGGCGACGTCGACGCCGTGGACACGGACGACGGGGAGCCGGTCGCCGCGGACGAAGACGCGGTACTCGTCGAACACCCCGTAATTGGGGAGGTGGTGCTTGGCGGACCGGACGGGGACCTCGCCGCCGTGCAGCCAGGCGGCGGCGTTCAGCGGCAGGCCGGACGGCTGCCCGGCGCGGACGAGGCCGACGGGCGGGCGGTCGAGGTGGCCGGTGACGACGGGGAGGTCGCCGAGGCCCTCGTCGGCGAGCCGGGCGGCGACGCGTTCCAGGGCGCGGCGGGACGCCTCGACGAAGGAGCCGCGGAGGGCGAGGTCCTCGACCGGGTATCCGGTGAGCATCATCTCCGGGAACGCGACCAGGTGGGCGCCCGCGGCGGCGGCGCGCGCGGTCCATTCCACGATCAGGTCGGCGTTGCCGCCGAGGTCGCCGACGGTCGGGTTCACCTGCGCGAGCGCGATCCTGAGCTGTGCCACGGGACCAGCCTAGTTCGGCGCCCCTGGTTTCGTCACTATGACGAAAAGGTGGGCTCGATCACCGCGGCGCGGCGCCGCCGGATCGCCGGCGCCAGCGCGAGCTGCCCGGCGGCGGCGGCGAGCGCCAGGCCCGTGCAGCTCAGCCAGAGCAGTGCGGGCCCGCCGGCGCCGAGCAGCTGGGTGCCGCCGAGCGGCGCCAGCAGGAACCCGCCCGACCACGCCATCCCGTACAGGCCGCTGTAGCGGCCGCGCAGGTGCGGCGGCGCGAGATCGGCGACGACGGCCTGCAGCACGGACGCGGCGGTGATCTCGCCGAGCGTCCAGACCAGGATCGTCGCGGTGAAGCCGGGTACCGAGGACGCCAGCGCGGTCAGCCCGTAGCCCGCGCCGACCAGCGTGAACCCGGCCACCATCACCAGGCTGTGGTCGCGCCGGCTCAGCCACGCGTTGACCAGCGGCTGGACGATGATGATCAGCACGCCGTTGGCGGCGATGGCGATGCCGTAGTCCTGCGGCCCGAGCCCCGCCTCCTTCATCGCGAGCGGCATCGTGGTCATGCCCTGCATGAGCACGAACGTGTAGCAGAGCAAGACCGTCGCGTAGCCGACCATGACCCGGTCGCGCAGCACCCGGACGAACCCGCCGGGCCCGTCGTCGCGGCCGGCGCCGCGCACCCGGGTCTCCGGGACGGCGCGCCACACCAGCAGCCCGAACGCGGTGCAGGTGGCGGCGTCGATCCAGAACAGCAGCTGGAAGCCCTCGCGGGCGAGGGTGCCGCCGAGCACCATCGAGAACGCCCAGCCGAGGTTGACCGCCCAGAACAGCAGCCCGAACGCGCGAGGCCGCTCCGCCGGGGAGATGATGTCGGCGACCATCGCCTGGGCCGCGGGCCGGTACATGTCGAGGAGCAGGCCGAGGACGAGCGCCGCCACGATGATCGCCGCGATCCCGTGCGCGTAGCCGAGCGCCAGCATCGCCGCGCCCGTGCCGACGGTCGCGCAGGTCAGCGTCGCGCGCCGGCCGAGCCGGTCGGCGAGCGCGCCGCCCGCGAGCTGCCCGGCGAACGAGCCGGCGCCGAGCACGGCCATCACGGCGCCCGCCTGCCCGAGCGACAGGCCCCGCGCCGTGGTCAGGTACAGGCCGAGGAACGGCTCGACCATCGTGCCGAGCCGGTTGAGCAGGGAGCCCGCCCACAGCACCCAGAACGTCCGGGGGAGGCCGCCGACGCGGGGCCGCAAGAACGCCGCGATGCGGCCCGGCGCGGGACCGACAGGAGTGTCGTCCAATGTGGTCACTTGCACGATGGTCCGCGAACGCCGCGGACCGCGGCATTGATTTAGTCTGGGCTAAATGACCGAGGTCGTGCCGTGATCGGGTTCGCGCCGTGATCGAGTTCGTGTTCGCGCCGGACGACGCCGCCCGCGTCCGGTTCGCGTTCTCGCCGCTGCTGGAGCTGGTGCGCAGCGTGCGGGTGCTCGCCGACCCGTCCGGGCACGCCCTGCACCTGCCGTGGGTGCACGGCGTCCGGCCCCGGCTGCGCGGCCTCGACATGGCGCCGCTGATGGCGGCCGTCCCGGCATGGGGCTACATCCCCGACTTCCTCACGCCGCCGCCGGGGACGCCGCTGCCCGACCTGGACGCCGAGCTGGAGATCGTCCGGAGCACGCCGCCGGAGGTCGTCGCCGCCGAGCTGCGGTGGACCGAGCGCGGCAACCGGGCCGGGCCCGAGCGCCTGGCGATGGCGGCCGAGCCCGAACGCACCCTGGAGACCCTCGTCGGCCTGCTGGAGCGGTACTGGGCCGCGGCCGTCGAGCCGTACTGGCCGCGGCTGCGCGACCTCCTCGAAGGGGACATCCTGCGCCGCGCCCGCGCCCTCGCGGCGCACGGCACCGCCGGGGTGTTCGGCGACCTGCACGACGACGTCTCGTGGCGTTCCGGGACCCTCAGGGTCGACCGGCGGTGGGAGTTCCGCGGCGAGCTGCTGGGCCGCGGCCTGCTGCTGGTCCCGAGCGCGTTCGTGTGGCCGAACGTGTCGGTGATGGTGCCGCCCTACCAGCCGATGCTCAGCTACCCGCCGAACGGCGTCGGGACGCTGTGGGAGACCGGCCGCGACCAGGGAGCGGGCTCGCACGCGCTCGCCGCGCTGATCGGGCGGCGCCGCGCCGAGCTGCTCACCGCGCTCGCCACGCCCGCGTCCACGACGGAGCTGGCCGCGCGGATGGGCGTCACGGCCGGAGCGGTCAGCCAGCACCTCGGCGTCCTCCGCGCGTGCGGCCTGGTCACCGGCCACCGCCTCGGCCGCCGCGTCCTCTACGCCCGCACGCCCTCCGGCGACGCCCTGGCCGCACCCGCCCAGCGTTGACCCGCGGAAGGTCAGCGGAAGGTCAGCGGAGCGAGGCGAGGGCGTCGAGGCGGAGCTGGGCGGGTGCGGCGGACTCGTAGCGGCCGGACTCGGCGAGCCAGTCCATGTGCGCGCGCGGGGTGTCCAGGAGGACCTTGACGACCTGCGCGGCGGCGGCGCGCTGCGCGACCGTCAGCTGCAGCCGGTCGAGCATCTCGGGCAGCCGCCGGGCCGCCTTCCACGCCTGCTCCAGCCGCCCCGCGATCCGTTCGGTGACCACCGTGGCCGCCTGCTCCGGCGTCAGGCGGTGGGCCGCCGCGAGGACGGCGGGCAGGCCGTGCACGTCGCCCCGGGCCGTCTCCATCTCGTACGACGCGAGGTCGTTGGACCAGGCGACGACGTCGGCGACGCTCTCGGCGACCGTCAGCCAGCGGGGCGTGCGCAGCAGCCGCGCGGGCAGCTCGACGCCGAGCACCGGCTCGACGAGGTCGTACAGGAACGGCCCGCAGGCCCGGCGGCGCAGCGCCGGGAACTCCGCCGGCGTCGGGACGTGCCGGATGCGCCGGTTGACGGCCTCCTCCGCGCAGCCGTCGCGGTGCGCCTCCAGCTGCAGGATGAAGCGGCGCCGCCAGTCCCGGCTCATGCCCTTGGACGTGGCCTGCCAGAGCTCGACCAGCGCCGACTCCAGCGGACGGGCGCCGGGCCGGGCGTGGCCGCGCCGCATCGCGCGCAGCAGGTCGTCGTACAGGGCGTGCACGGCGCTGCCGCTGTCGGCGAGCGGCGGATGGTCGAGGGTGTCGTCCAGCGCGAGCGCCCAGGTGAGCCAGCGCGCGAACAGGTCGACGGCGGCCAGCTCCGCGTCCGGGAAGACGCGGGCGGCCAGTCGCTCGCAGCGGGCGCGGCCGAGCGGCGAGGTGTCCGGATCTCCGAGCACCAGGCCGCGGCCGCGCGCCCAGGCCTCCACCTGCGCGCCCAGCTGCCAGGACTCCGGGTGCATGGCCGACGGGGCGGCCAGCGCGGCGGCCCGGTCGCTCATCGAGAGAAGAAGAGAGATGTCCACGACACGGCCCACGTTAATGATCAACGTCCGGCGGAACCATGATCGCAACGTCAATTCTCGGGAAACGCCGGACGCGGAGGGTCAGCGTGGGGTATGCCGGGCGCCCGGCCCGGCATGGCATAGTTCGGTGATCGCGAAGAGCTCGACTCAGGAGGAAACGTGTCCAGACGGACCACACGGTGGGCACTGGGCGCGGGCGTCGCCGCCCTTGCGCTGACCGCTTCGGCGTGCGGCGGCGGCGACGGCGCGACCGTGCAGGGCGTCAAGCTCATCAAGAAGGGCGCGCTGACGTCGTGCACCCACCTGCCCTACCCGCCGTTCCAGGTGGAGCAGGGCGGCAAGGTGGTCGGCTTCGACGTCGACATGATCGACCTCGTCGCCAAGAAGCTGGGCGTGACGCAGAAGGTCGTCGACACCCCGTTCGAGACGATGAAGACGGGCGCGGCGCTCAACGCCGGCAAGTGCGACATCGTCATGGGCGGCATGACGATCAAGCCGGACCGGGTCCAGTTCATGGACGTCTCCGAGCCGTACTTCGACGCCACCCAGTCGCTGATGGCGAAGAAGGGCAGCGGCATCACGAGCCTGGACGACGTCAAGGCCCGCAAGCTGAAGCTCGGCTCGCAGGCGAGCACCACCGGCGAGGACTTCGTCAAGGGCAAGGGCTTCGACCCGTCGTCCTTCGACAACTCCAACGCCGAGCTGGACGGGCTGCGGACCGGCCAGGTGGACGTGATCGTGCAGGACGACCCGGTCGTCAAGGGCTGGCTGAAGGACCCGGCGAACAGCAAGTACGAGATCGTCGCCAACCTCAACACCGGCGAGCAGTACGGGTTCTGGATCCGCAAGAACTACAACAAGAAGCTCGTCGAGCTGACGAACCAGGCGATCGAGCAGGCGAAGCAGGACGGCACCTACAAGAAGATCTACGAGAAGTGGATCGGTCCGATGCCGGCCGCGGCGGGTAAGCCGTCGTGACCGCGGAGCAGGTGACGTCCGTGGCGGCGCCTGGCGGGCTGTCCCGCCGGGCCCGCCGGCGGGCGTCGCTCGGCGGCCAGTACGGGCTGTTCATCGTCGTCGTGGTGCTGGTCGCGTCCCTGGCGAACTGGTCGCAGCTGCACACGAACTTCGCCAACTGGCGGGTCGCCAAGGCCCTGTTCCCGGACATCATCACCGTCGGGCTGCGCAACACCGCCACCTACACCGCGGTCGGGTTCGGCATCGGGCTGGTGCTGGGCCTGGTCATCGCGCTGATGCGGCTGTCGCCGGTGCTGCCCTACCGCTGGTTCGCGACGGCCTACATCGAGATCTTCCGCGGCCTGCCGCTGCTGCTGATCTTCATCTTCGTCGGCGTCGGCGTGCCGCTGGCGTTCCCCGGCACGAACATCCCGGGCGGCGCGGTCGGGCAGGCGGGCCTCGCGCTCGGGCTGGCCGCCGCCGCGTACATGGCCGAGACGATCCGGGCCGGCATCGAGGCCGTCCCGAGGGGGCAGCTGGAGGCGGCGCGCTCGCTCGGCATGTCGCAGGCCCGGGCGATGCGGTCGATCATCCTGCCGCAGGCGTTCCGGATCATCATCCCGCCGCTCACCAACGAGCTGGTGCTGCTGTGCAAGGACTCCTCGCTGGTGCTGTTCCTCGGCATCACACTGGAGCAGCGCGAGCTCACCAAGTTCGGCCGGGACCTCGCCGGCCAGCAGGGCAACACCACGCCGATCATCGTGGCGGGCATCTGCTATCTGATCATCACCATCCCGCTGAGCCTGCTGGCCCGGCGGCTGGAGGCGCGGCAGCGCAGGGAGCAGCGATGACGGTCCTGGACCAGGGCGCGGACGCGCCGGGCGGCACCGGCCGGGCCGTCGAGATCAGCGGGCTGCGCAAGTCGTTCGGCGCGAACGAGGTGCTGCGCGGCATCGACTTCCACGTGGAGCGCGGCGAGGTGGTGTGCGTCATCGGCCCGTCCGGGTCGGGCAAGTCGACGCTGCTGCGCTGCGTGAACCTGCTGGAGGAGCCGACCGCGGGGACGGTCCGGGTCGGCGGCGTGGAGGTCACCGACCCGGACGTCGACATCGACGCCGTGCGCCGCCGGATCGGCATGGTGTTCCAGTCGTTCAACCTGTTCCCGCACCTGACCGCGCTCGGCAACGTCACGATCGCGCAACGCAAGGTGCTCAAGCGGGACAAGGCGGAGGCCGAGCGGATCGCCCGGCGGAACCTGGAGCGGGTCGGGCTCGCCGACAAGGTGGACGCCTACCCCGCCAAGCTGTCCGGCGGGCAGCAGCAGCGCGTGGCGATCGCCCGCGCGCTGGCGATGGGCCCCGAGGTGATGCTGTTCGACGAGCCGACGTCCGCGCTGGACCCCGAGCTCGTCGGCGACGTGCTCGGCGTCATGCGGGGTCTCGCCGAGACCGGGATGACCATGCTCGTCGTCACGCACGAGATGTCGTTCGCCCGCGAGGTCGCCGACCGGGTGGTGTTCATGGACGGCGGCGTGGTCGTCGAGGAGGGCCCGCCGTCCCGGTTGATCGCCGATCCGGAGCACGAGCGGACCCGGGCCTTCCTGTCCCGGGTTCTCGATCCGGCGGCCGCCCGGGTGGAAGGCTCCGTTCCGTCGGATAAGTTCGGGTCTGACGGGGCGAACGCGTAACGTCGCGGTAACAGCGTCCGGGCATACTGCAGGTCGGGCCGGACGAGTCGGCCGGCACCGCGTCACCGAGGGAGAGGGCTTTGGACCGTCAGCAGGAGTTCGTGCTCCGCACGCTGGAGGAGCGGGACATCCGCTTCATCCGGCTGTGGTTCACCGACGTGCTCGGGTTCCTCAAGTCGGTGGCCGTGGCGCCCGCCGAACTGGAGGGCGCCTTCGGCGAGGGGATCGGCTTCGACGGGTCGGCGATCGAGGGCTTCGCCCGCGTGTACGAGGCCGACATGATCGCCAAGCCGGACCCGTCCACGTTCCAGGTGCTGCCGTGGCGCTCGGAGTCGCCCGGCGTCGGCCGGATGTTCTGCGACATCCTGATGCCGGACGGCACGCCGAGCTTCGCCGACCCGCGGTACGTGCTCAAGCGGGCGCTGGCCCGCGCCGCCGACCTCGGGTTCACCTTCTACACCCACCCCGAGATCGAGTTCTTCCTGCTCAACGACAAGCCGGAGGACGGCCGCGAACCCGACCCGGCGGACGCGGGCGGGTACTTCGACCACACCCCGCACAGCGCGGCGCACGACTTCCGGCGCAACGCGATCATGATGCTGGAGTCCATGGGCATCTCGGTGGAGTTCAGCCACCACGAGGGCGCCCCCGGCCAGCAGGAGATCGACCTGCGGTACGCCGACGCGCTCACCACCGCCGACAACATCATGACGTTCCGGCTGGTGATGAAGGAGGTCGCGCTCGACCAGGGCGTGCACGCCACGTTCATGCCGAAGCCGTTCACCGAGCACCCGGGCTCCGGCATGCACACCCACATGTCGCTGTTCGAGGGCGACCGCAACGCGTTCTACGAGCCCGGCGCGGAGTTCAAGCTCTCCAAGGTCGGCCGCGCGTTCATCGCGGGCCTGCTGCGGCACTCCGCCGAGATCACCGCGGTCTGCAACCAGTGGGTGAACTCCTACAAGCGGCTGTGGGGCAACGTCGGCTCCGCGGCGGGCGCCGGGGGAGAGGCCCCGTCCTACATCTGCTGGGGCCACAACAACCGGTCGGCGCTCGTCCGCGTGCCGATGTACAAGCCGCACAAGGGCCACTCGACCCGCATCGAGTTCCGGTCGCTGGACACCGCCGCCAACCCCTACCTGGCGTTCGCGGCGATCCTCGGCGCCGGCCTCAAGGGCATCGAGGAGGGCTACGAGCTGCCGCAGGGCGCCGAGGACGACGTCTGGGCGCTCACCCCGGCCGAGCGGCGCGCGCTCGGCATCGAGCCGCTGCCGCAGAACCTGGACGAGGCCGTCCGCGCGATGGAGCGCAGCGAGCTGATGGCGGACGTCCTCGGCGAGCACGTGTTCGACTTCTTCCTGCGCAACAAGCGCCAGGAATGGGAGGACTACCGGCGACAAGTCACCGAGTTCGAGCGCAAGAGGCTGCTGGCGGTGCTCTGACCGGAATACGGTTGGAACGTGAGCGAGCCGTGGACCACCGACCGTCGCCGTCCCTCTCTCGCCGGCCGGCTCGCGCGGCTCGGGTTCACCGACGCCGGGCGGGCCGAGCGGCTGCTGCTGGAGGCCGAGCGGGACGCCGGGGCGGGGATCGGTGACGATCTCCTCGACGCCCTCGGCGGCACCGCCGACCCCGATCTCGCGCTGAACGGGCTGCTGCGCGTGCTCGCGTCGGCGGACGAGCGCGGCGCCGGCGCGGACCTGCGCGCCGCGCTGCGCGCCGAGCCGGGCACCCGGGAGCGGGTCGCCGCCGTCCTCGGGGTCAGCGACGCCCTCGGCGACCACCTCGTCCGGCATCCCGAGCACTGGCGGGTCCTGCGCGACGACGGCGCGCCCGGCGAGCCGGAGCGCCCGTCCGCGGGCGCGCTGCGCACGGCGCTGCTGGAGGCGGTGGGCGCCGACCCGGCCGCCGAGGCCCCGGTGGCGTCCGGCGCGGGCCCCGAGACGCTCGTCGCGCTGCGCGCCGCGTACCGGGCGCGGCTGCTGTCGCTGGCGGGCCGCGACCTGATCGGCGTCGCGGACGTCGCCGAGGTCGCCGCCGAGCTGGCCGACCTCGCCGCCGCCGCGCTGGAGGCGGGCCTGGCGGTCGCCCGCGCCGAGGTCGGCGGGCACGCCGCCTGCCGGCTCGCGGTGATCGGCATGGGCAAGTGCGGCGGCCGCGAGCTCAACTACGTCAGCGACGTCGACGTGATCTTCGTGGCGGAGGCGTGCGAGGGCGAGGACGAGGACGCCGCGCTGCGCACCGCGACCCGGCTGGCCTCGGCGATGATGCGGGCCTGCTCGGCCTCGACGGAGGAGGGCGCCCTCTGGGACGTGGACGCGGCGCTGCGGCCCGAGGGCAAGGCCGGCCCGCTGGTGCGGACCCTCGCCAGCCACCGCGCCTACTACGAGCGGTGGGCCAAGACCTGGGAGTTCCAGGCGCTGCTGAAGGCCCGTCCCGTCGCCGGGGACGCGGGGCTCGGCGCCCGCTACATGGAGGCGATCACCCCGATCGTCTGGCAGGCCGCCGAGGGCGAGGGCTTCGTCCAGGACGTCCAGGACATGCGGCGCCGCGTCGAGAAGGACCTGGACCGCCGCAGCGGCGACTCCGAGCGGCAGCTCAAGCTCGGCCCCGGCGGGCTGCGCGACGTCGAGTTCGCGGTGCAGCTGCTGCAGCTCGTGCACGGCCGCGCCGACGACACGCTGCGCAGCCCGAACACCCTGGACGCGCTCGCCGAGCTGTCCCAGGGCGGCTACGTCGGGCGCGACGACGCGGCGGCGCTGACCTCCGCGTACCGGTTCCTGCGGCGCGTCGAGCACCTGATCCAGCTGCACCACCTGCGCCGCACCCACCTCGTCCCCGACGACGACGCGGACCTGCGGCGGCTGGGCCGCGCCCTCGGCCTGCGCACCGACCCGGTCGGCGAGTTCACCGCGCTGTGGCGGCGGCACGCCCGCGAGGTCCGCCGCATCCACGAGAAGCTGTTCTACCGGCCGCTGCTGCGCGCCGTCGCGCGGCTCCCCGGAGAGGAGGCCCGGCTCACCCCCGAGGCCGCCCGGACGCGGCTGGAGGCGCTCGGCTACGCCGACCCCGCGGGCGCGCTCCGGCACATCGAGGCGCTCACCTCGGGCGTGTCGCGCCGCGCCGCGATCCAGCGGACGCTGCTGCCGGTGATGCTCGGCTGGTTCGCCGACGCCCCCGACCCGGACGCCGGGCTGCTGGGGTTCCGGCAGGTCAGCGACGCGCTCGGCACCACCCCCTGGTACCTGCGGCTGCTGCGCGACGAGGTGACGGTCGCCGAGCGGATGGCGTGGGTGCTCGGGTCCAGCCGGTACGCCACCGACCTGCTGCTGCGCGCCCCGGAGGCGGTGGCGCTGCTCGGCACCACCGACGGGCTGGCGCCCCGGCCCCTCGAGGCGCTGCGGGCCGAGATGCTCGCCGCGGTCCGCCGGCACGCCGAGGGCGGCGGGCCCGCGGAGGAGGCGGTCGCGGTCGTGCGGGGGCTGCGCCGCCGCGAGCTGTTCCGCGTGTCGGTCGCCGACCTGCTCGGCCTCGCCGAGGTGGAGGCGGTCGGCGAGGCCCTCACCGACATCGCCGCCGTCACGGTCGAGGCCGCGCTGCGGGCCGCCGTCAGCAAGATCGAGATGGAGGCGCGCGAGCCCCTGCCGACCCGGATGGCGGTGGTCGCGATGGGCCGGTTCGGCGGCCACGAGCTCGGCTACGGCAGCGACGCCGACGTCATGTTCGTGCACGACCCGTGCCCCGGCGCCGACGAGCGGGCCGCCGGCCGCGCCGCGCACGCCGTCGCCGAGGAGCTGCGCCGGCTGCTCGCGCTGCCCGCGCCCGACCCGCCGCTGGAGATCGACCCGAACCTGCGCCCGGAGGGACGGCAGGGGCCGCTCGTCCGCACCCTCGCCTCGTACGAGGCGTACTACCGGCGCTGGTCGCAGCCGTGGGAGGCGCAGGCGCTGCTGCGCGCCGACCCCGTCATCGGCGACCCGGGGCTGTGCGAGCGGTTCCGCGCGCTGATCGACCCGATCCGCTGGCCGGAGGACGGCGTCGGCGACGACGCGCTGCGGCAGATCAGGAGGCTGAAGGCGCGGATGGAGTCCGAGCGGCTGCCGCGCGGCGTCGACCGGCGGCTGCACATCAAGCTCGGGCCGGGCGGCCTGTCGGACGTGGAGTGGGTGGCGCAGCTGCTGCAGATGCGGCATGCCCACGACGTCCCGGCGCTGCGCACCACCCGGACCCTCGCGGCGCTGGAGGCGGCGGCGGAGGCCGGGCTGCTCGACCCCGGCGACGCGGAGGTGCTGACGGACGCGTGGTGCCTGGCGACCCGGATCCGCGGCTCGCTCATGCTGGTGCGGGGGCGGGCGTCGGACCTGCTGCCCACCGACCACCACCGGGAGCGCACGGCCGTCACCCGCGTCCTCGGCTACCCGGGGACGGGCGACATGCTGGAGGACTACCGCCGGCACGCCCGCCGCGCCCGCGCCGTGGTGGACCGGGTCTTCTACGGCGCGGAGTGACCGGCGCCCGGCGCCCGGCGGGGGCGGGTCAGCAGCGGGAGCCGGCGGCGGAGTCGGCGCGGCGGGCGCCGTGCGGGTGCCGGATCCGCTGGACGGCCCGGTCCCGCAGGTCGATGACCGGTTGCGGGCAGCGGGTGTAGGCGAGCCAGGCGATCCCGAGCGACCCGCCGATCAGCGCCATCCCGACCACGGCGTCCAGCACGTAGTGGTTGGCGGTCGACAGGATCACGAACACGGTGGTGGCCGGGTAGATCACCCCGAGGACCTTCGCCCAGCGCTGCGAGACGAACTTGACCAGCACGAACCCGCACCACAGCGCCCAGCCGGCGTGCATCGACGGCATCGCCGCGTACTGGTTGGTGAGGCTGCCGGACGCGTCGCTGGAGTACAGCCCGAAGGAGTGCAGCGCGGTCACCGGGTCGACGAACCCGACGCTGTCCAGGAACCGCGGCGGCGCGAGGGGGTAGAGCCAGAAGCCGATCAGCGCGAGCGCGGTCGCCGCCATGATCCCGGTGCGCAGCCAGCGGTACTCCCGCGGCCGGTACCGGTACAGCCAGACGACGACCAGCGCCGTCAGGATGAAGTGCATGGTGGCGTAGAACATGTTGGCGGTGCGGGCCAGCCACGGCACGTTGATCAGCGTCTTGTTCAGGCCCAGCTCCACGTCCAGGCCCAGCAGCTTCTCCGCGTGCAGGATCTGGTAGGCGTGCGCGAACGCCGCGCCGGTGCCGTCCTGAACCAGGACGATACGCGTGAGCGTATAGCCCGTGTAGAAGAGCACGAGCAGGAGCAGCTCGCGCCACACCGGCGGCGCCGTGAGCACCCTGGGCCGCCTCGTCGCGGCGCTGCGTCGCGGCTCACCGCGGCCGGCGCCGGACCGGCCTTGGTGCGCTGCTGGGGGGGCGGAATGAGCCATGTTACCTATCTTCGCCTCGCGGCCCCCATTTGAGATCACCGCCGCGAATGGTCTTCGTCTCAGACCTGAGTAGTACGACCCTGACGCGGCATCCGGACTTTCGGGGGAGGGGCCCCGGGGGAGCCGGGGTCCTGCCTCCGTTCGGAGCCTGTGAACTTGATCAGGAATCAGCATAGGAGGCCATGGGTAGATCACGTTCGGCCCCCCACGAACGAGCAGGGGGACGAATGACCTTGATCGGGTCCATACCCGGCATTGCGACGGCAAGCACGGCGACGCTGGCCGCTTTCGGACTGATCTCATGCTCCGGGTGGACGGACCGCCCGGGCCGGGCGGCGGCCTTCCGGGCCGCCGCCGTGACGGACGGCACCGTCCCGAAGCCGGCGTGGAAGCGCTGCACCGGCCTGCCCGCCTCCGAGTCCGGCGCCTCGCAGTCCCGGTACCGGTGCGCGACCCTGAAAGTCCCCCTGGACCGCGCCGCCCCCTCCTCGGGGACGATCGACCTCGCGCTGCTGAAGATCCCGGCGACGGGCCCCGGCCGCCGGATCGGCTCGCTGCTGTTCAACTTCGGCGGCCCCGGCGGCGACGGCGTCGACACCCTCGCGCAGGCCGCGTCCGAGTACGCGACCCTCAACGCCCGCTACGACCTGATCGGCTTCGACCCGCGCGGCGTCGGCCGCAGCGCCCCGGTCACCTGCGTGGACGACCGGACCATGGACCAGATCACCGCCGAGGACGACACCCCCGACACCTCCGCCGAGGAGGCCGCCTACCTGGCGCGGCGCGCGTCCTACGCCAAGGCGTGCCAGGCCGCGTCGGGACGGCTGCTGCCCCACGTCGGGACGCTCGACGCCGCCCGCGACCTGGACGCGATCCGCGCCGCCGTCGGCGACCCGAAGCTGAACTACTTCGGGATCTCCTACGGCACGTGGCTCGGCGGCAACTACGCGCACCAGTTCGCCGGCAACGTCGGGCGCGCCGTGCTGGACGGGGCCGTCGACACGAGGCTGACCACCGCGGAGCTCGGCCTCCAGCAGGCCGCCGGGTTCCAGCACGCCCTGGTCGACTTCGGCGCGGCGTGCGCCCGGCTCGGCCCGAAGGCGTGCCCGCTCGGCGGCGACGGCGCGTCCGTCGCGGCGGCCACCGAGAAGATCCTCGCCGGGCTCGACCGCAAACCGCTCAAGACGTCCGGGGGCCGCGTGCTCACGCAGAGCCTCGGCGACACGGGCGCGGCGGCGGCCCTCTACAGCAAGCAGGCGTGGCCGTACCTCGCGCAGGGCCTCGTGGACGCCGTCAAGCGCCACGACGGGACGCTCCTGCTGATGCTCGCCGACCTGCAGAACGGCCGGAAGCCCAACGGCGCCTACGACAACCTCACGGCCGCCAACACCGCGATCACCTGCGCGGACGGCGCCGACCGCTACACCGTCGCGGACGTCCGCCGGCTGATGCCGCGGTTCCGCGAGGCGTCACCGGTGTTCGGGCCGTCGATGGCGTGGGGCCTGCTGCAGTGCACCGGGTGGCCCGTGAAGGGCGACGACGCCGCGCGCGAGGTGTCCGCGCCGACCGCCGCGCCGATCCTGGTCGTCGGCAACACCGGCGACCCCGCCACCCCGTACGCGTGGGCGTCCGCGCTGGTGGCGTCGCTCGGCGGCGGCGCCGCGCTCCTCACCCTCAAGGGGGAGGGGCACGGCGCGTACGACTCCGGCGACGCCTGCGTCCGCCGCGTCGTGGACTCCTACCTGCTGGACGGGCTGCTCCCGGCGAAGGGCGCGACGTGTGAGTGACCCGGCGCCGGCCGGCCCGCCGTCCACGACGGGCCCGGGGTCAGACGATCTGGTCGACCTTCATCGGCTCCTTCAGCGCGTTCCCGACGGTGCAGTACCGCTCGTGGACGCGCTTGGCGACCGCCTTGAGGACGTCCTCGGCCTTGTCGTCGCCCTCGGGCAGCTCGACGTCGTAGGTGACCGTGATGGTGCCGAGCCTGCTGGTCTCGACCTTCTCCGCCTGGACGGTCGCGGCGAGCCGCGCCATCCGGTGCCCGCGCTGCGCCGTCAGCGGCTCCACGGTCACCAGCTCGCAGCCGCCGAGCGCCGCCAGCAGCAGCTCGACCGGCGTGAACGCGCCCTCGGTGTCCCCGTCCCCGATGGCGACGCGGGCGCCCCGCCCGTTGACGGCCTGGAAACCGTCCTCGGTGCGCTCCACCCTGACCTCGGCCATGTCATCCCCTCCGATCGTCGGCGGCCCGAACCGGGCCCGCCTGCCCGAACGCGCCGGACACGGTGCTTCTTCCCGCCGGCGCGGCGCCGCGCCGCGCGCTCACGGCGCGGTGCCGAGCCGCTCCTGCTCCTCCTGGACGATCTGCCGCGCGAGGGCCTGCTCGGACAGGTCGACCGCGTCCGGCGTGCGCTCCGCGAGATCGCTGCGGCGCGCGTACTCGTCGAACAACCGGGCCTTGCCCCGCAGGATCCGCAGCATTCGCTCGTCCACTCCGTGCGGGGTGAGCAGCCGGTGGACCTGGACGGTCCGGGCCTGCCCCATGCGGTGCGCGCGGGCGATCGCCTGCTCCTCCATGGTCGGTTTCACCTGCGGCTCGCAGATGATCACGACCGAGGCGGCCTGAAGGTTCAGCCCCACGCCGCCCGCCTGGATCTGCGCCAGCAGCACCGCGTGCCCCGGCTCGGCCGTGAAGTCGTCCACGAGCTGCTGCCGCCGCGCCGCCGGCATCGACCCGGAGATCGGCCCGCGCGCCGCCGGGCCCACCACGAGCTCCACGGCCGCCAGCACGTCCCGGAAGTAGGAGAACACCACGACCTTCAGCCCGTTGCGGTCCGCCTCGTCGACCAGCTCGGTGAGCCGCGCCAGCTTCGCCGACCGCTTCGGGTCGGCGTACGCGGCGCGCCGCATCGCCATGAAGTTGCCGTCCGCGACGGCCTGCCGGTAGGCGACCTCGTCCGCCGGGCTGAACTCCTCCCACTCCTCGATCTCCTGCACCTCGGGCAGCTCGACCAGCACGTCCCGCTGGTTGCGGCGCAGGTACGCGGGCGCGACGGCCCGCCGGAACGCCCGCGGCCCCACCGCCGCGTCGCTCGGCCTGATCGACGGGACGAGGTCGGGCCGCAGGTGCCCGACCAGGCTGCGGAACTCCTCGACGCGGTTCTCCATCGGCGTGCCGGTGAGGAACAGCACCCGCTCGACCCGCGCGCACCACGCGGCCACCGCCTTCGCGCGCCGCGTCTCCGGGTTCTTGGCGTAGTGCGCCTCGTCCACCACGACCATCGCGACGGGCACCTCGTCCGGGACGTCCAGCGCGTGCAGCGTGTCGAGGGTGGTCACCGCGATGCCGCCCGCGTCCGCCCACTCCGCCAGCGCCGCCGCCCGGCCGGGACCGTGCAGGGGGCGCGCCGCCAGCCGGCTGCGGTCCTCGATCTCCCGCACCCAGTTGATCATCACGCTGGCCGGGCACGCCACCAGGAAGTGCGTCGCGCCCTCCGCGCGCAGATGCGCGATCGCCGCGATCGCCTGGACCGTCTTACCGAGGCCCATCTCGTCGCCGAGGATCACCCGGCGCTGGACGAGCGCGAAGCGCGCCCCGAACGACTGGTAGCCGCGCAGCGACACCCGCCGGTACGTCTCGTCGAGCGGCTGCGCCTTGACCCGTGCGGCCAGGTCGTCCGGCAGGTACCCCTCCGCCGCGGCCCGCTCCGGCCCCACGGCGGCCAGCTCCGCCAGCAGCGTCTGGTAGTCCGACCCGCGCAGCTCGTAGTCGATCCACGCCTCGCCGGCGGACGCGCCCGGACGCAGCAGGTCCACCGACGCCTGCGAGATCAGCAGGCGCTCCTCGCGGGCGTGCTCCACCGCGTCCGCCAGCTCCGCGAGCGCGCGGCGGGCGCGTTCCCGGCGCGCCGGAAGCGCGACGACGCGCCGCCACCACGACGCCGCGGGCCGCGCGTCGTGCGCCAGCGGGCTCAGCCGCTCCGCCAGCTCGTCGGCCGCCTTGCGGGCGCGCCGCAGCTCGGGACCCGCGTTCACGAGCCGGTGCAGCGCCACGACCAGCGCGGTCGTCGCCGGATCCCGCCGCCCGGCGTCGATCCGGATCCCCGCCGCGCGCTCCGCCGCCTCCGCCAGGCTGCGCGCCGCGGCCTGGATCTGCGCCGCCGTCTGGGGCCCGACGCCCGGCACCAGCTGGAGCCGGTACGGCGTCGCGTCCAGCACGTCCAAGACGGTCGTCAGCCCGGCCTGCTCCAGCGGCGCCAGCCGCAGCCGCCCGTCCGTCACGTCCTTCAGCCGCGCGACCGGGATCTCCGCCAGCTGACCGCGCGCCGCGTCCGCGCGCAGCGGCCCCAGCGCCTCGTGCACCGCGCCGACCGCGCGCCGGTGATCGGCGACCAGGGCATGGGCGGCGTCCAGCAGAGCCAGCCCGCTCCGCAGGACCTCCTTGGGGTCGCCCGCCATCCCGCCCGCCGCTCCCTCCGCCGCGATCTCCCGGCACATGATGCCAGCGCCGCGCCCGTGCTCCACGCGCGTGCCGCCCGATCCGTCCAGAAAGGTCCCCGCGCGTGACCGACGAGTCCGAGGACGAGCCGACCCTGCTGACGTCGCTCGCCGGAAGCCTGTGGTTCCCGCTGCTGTTCTTCTTCGGCTTCCTGATCTGCTACATGCTGCCGTTCCACTCGCCGGAGCCGCACGACGTGCGGGTCGCGGTGTCCCCGCCGGCGGTCGCGGGACGGCTCGGACCCGCGCTCGACCGGAAGGCGCCCGGCGCGTTCGAGATCATCCCCGTCGGGGACGCGTCGGACGCCCGCAAGAAGATCCTCAGCCGCCAGGTCGTCGCCGCCTACAGCGTCGAAGGCCCCGCCCAGGCCACCCTCTTCATCGCCAAGGCCGACGGCACCTTCCTCGAACAGGCCGCCACCAGCACCTTCACCAGTGTCGCGAAACAAGGCGGGCAGACCATCCGGACCGTCGAACTCGTCCCCACCGCCAGGGGCGACGTCACCGGCACCGGCCTGTTCTACCTGTCCATGGCCTGGAACATCGCGCCCTACATCGCCGTCATGATGCTGATGCGCGCCGTCACCCTCAGCCGCCGCGTCAAGGTCCTCACCCTCGCCGTCATGGGCGCGTTCATGGCCGTGGTCGGGTTCTACGTCGCGCTCGCCATGGACGTCGTCCCCAACGACCCGGTCGCCATCGCCTACGGCTTCCTGATCACGCAGGCGGTCGCCCAGTTCACCTACGGCCTCGTCCCGTTCGTCCGGCAGTTCATCCCGGGCGTCGCGATCACCCTGTTCGTGCTGCTGTCGATCCCGTCCAGCGGCGGCGCCATCCCGTACCAGCTCGTACCCGGCTTCTTCCGCGCGCTGCATCCCGTCATGCCGCTCGGCAACCTCCTGGACGCCCTGCACGGCGTCTTCTACTTCGACTACGAGGGGCTGCTGCGGCCCACCCTCGTCCTGTGCGGCTGGGCCGCCGCCGGCTTCGCCCTGGTCGGCGTCGGCGCCTACGTCCAGCACCGCAAGGGCGCGGAGGCCGAGGCCGGCGCCGCCGCCGAAGAGGAGCTGGTCGAGGACCCCACCTTCGAGGCCCCCGCCCCGCACGCCGTCAGCCCCGCGCACCACGAGCACTTCGGCGAGGTGGTCCCCGGCCTCGTCGGAACCGTCCGCACCGCCTCCGGCGACCCCGTCGCCGACGCCCTGGTCACCGTCCTCGCCACCGGCGGCCGCCAGCTCATGCGCACCCGCACCGACGACGAGGGCCGCTACGCCGCCGCCGGCCTCCCGGAGGACTTCGTCACCGTCCTGCTCCTCGCCCGGGGGCACACGCCCGCCGTGGCCCGCGTCCTGCTCACCACCGGCCGCACCCACCGCCAGGACTTCGTCCTGGAGACCGCCGTCCACGGCGCCCACCCCGCCTAACCTGGACCCCAAGACCCCTCGAAAGGCGGCGGGACATGGACGAACGAGGCATCGATCCGGCCGACCCCGACCTGACCGTCGGGCAACGCATCCGCTACTTCCGGGAACGGCGCGGGATGTCCCGCGAGGTGCTCGGCGGCCTCATCGGCAGGAACGGCCGGTGGGTCAAAGCCGTGGAGCGCGGCGAGATCGGCGAGCCCAAGCTCCCCACGCTGCTGAGCCTCGCCGAGGCCCTGAAGCTGCGGGACGTCGCGCGCCTCACCGGCGGCGGCCCGATGCCCACGAGGATGTTCCGGGGACCCGGGCACCCGGCGCTCGGGGCCGTCCGCGACGCGATCAACGCCGTCGCCGTCTCGATGACCGACCCGCCCCCGCCGCTCTCCCACCTCCAGTCCCGGCTGGACGCGGCGTGGCGCGCCCGGCACGCCGCACCCGACCACCGCACCGTGCTCGGCGCCCTGCTGCCGGACCTGATCCGGGACGCCAAGCGCGCCGTCCGGACCTACGAGGGCGCGCAGCGGCGCCGCGCCCTGTCGCTGCTCGCGCAGATCTACAACCTCGCCCAGTTCTTCCTCGCCTACCAGCCGTCCGCCGACCTCCTCTGGCGCGTCGTCGAGCGCAGCATCATGGCGGCCGAGGAGTCCGAGGACCCGAAGGCGTTCGGTGGCGCCGTGTGGCTCGCCGCCCAGGCGCACCGGGACGCCTGCGACTTCGACGCGGCCGAGGCGGTCAACCGCGAGGGCCTCGATTGGCTGCGGCCCCGCATCACGGACGACGACGTCCCCCTGCGGGCCACATGGGGCGCCCTCCACCACGAGGTCGCCTACACCGCCGCGCGCGCAGGGCAGGCCGGCACCGCTTGGCGCTGGTGGGACGAGGCCGACCGCATCGCCCGGTCGCTGCCACCCGCGCACTATGACCCGATGACGTCGTTCTCGCAGGTCATCATGGGTGCGCACGCCGTGACGATCGCCGTCGAACTCCGCCAGGCCGGCGAGGCGCGCAGGCACGCGGGCCGCGCGGCCCGCGCCACCATCCCCTCGCGGCCCCGCCGCGGCCGCCACCTGGTCGAGGTAGCGCGTGCGTGGCGGTCGACCGGCGACGCGGGGGCGACGCTCGCCGCCCTCGACGATGCCCACACCACCGCGCCCGAGACCGTCCGCTACAACGGCTACGCCCGCCGCATGACCGTCGAGCTCGCCTCAGAAGGCCCGGCCGACGTGCGGCGCGGCGCCCGCGACCTCGCCAACCGCATCGGTCTTCTTGTCTGAACCAGGGGACAGAAACCCTGTCCACTCCGCGTCCGCCTCTTGTGCACTCTGCGTCACATGGCGAACACACAACACCATCGCAGGGTCTGTGAACTCTTCACGTGGGACGTTTTCGTGGACGGTGGGGCGGGCGGTGTCACCGACGACCGTGAGGCGGCGCGGCGGCACGTTCGGGAGGGGCTGGCCGAGGCGCCGCCGGGTACGTGGGGACGCGTGCGCCGGGTGGCGCTGTGCCCGCTCGGCCGGGCCGTCTACGTGGACCTCGGCCCGGTCGCCGAGGCGTGCCGCGACTCCGACACCGTCACCTGGCACGACGCATGACCGGCCAGGACGCGGGGCACCTGGACAGGCTGGCCGCGGCCTTGGCGCGGGCGGGGGCGGCGGACGGGTGGTCCTAGGGCCCGGGGCCTCACGGCCCGTGGCGCATGGCCAGTTGGGCGGGCGAGGTCTCAGGCCCCGGGCGTCAGTGGGTCTTAGAGGTCGTAACAGAATCAGCGGACGAGGCGTCGCCAGCAGATGATGGCTGCGGCGAGGGTCATGAAGGCCTCATGGATGTCGTCGCGGATCTCCCAGCGGATGCGCAGGCGGCGGAACCAGTGCAGCAGGCCGATGGTGCGCTCGACGACGTAGCGGTGGACGCCCAGCCCGGACCCGTGTGGGCTGCCGCGTCGGGCGATGACCGGCTTGCTGCCCTTGGCCCAGACCAGGCGCCGGTATTTGTCGTGGTCGTTAGCCGCGGTCGGCCAACAGCCGCCCGGGTCATCGCCGAGGTCGGCCGACCCGGCCCCGGACCGGTGGTACCGCCTCCAGCGGCGGCATCAACTGCGTGACGTCGCCTGCGGTTCCCGCCCGTCACCGACAAGGCGAGCGGGATACCGTGCCCGTCGGTCAGCACGTGGTGTTCGGAGCCCGGCCGGCCCCGGTCGACCGGGCTCGGCCCGGTTTTGGGCCACCTTTCAATGCCCGTACGTGAGAGCTGTCGATCACCGCCCTGGACCAGTCCAACTGCCCGGCGGCGTGCAGTTCCTCCAGTAGCAGCCGGTGCAGCCGCTCCCACACGCCCGCCCGGTGCCATTCGGCCAGCCGCCGCCAGCACGCCATCCCCGACCCGAACCCCAACTCCTGAGGCAGGAACTCCCACCGGATCCCGGTATGCAGCACGAACAAGATCCCGCACAACACCCGGCGGTCGTCCAACCGCTCACGGCCGGCGTGGCGCTTACGGCGCTCCACCTTCGGCAGCAGCGGCTCGATCCGCTCCAACAGGCTGTCGGGCACGATCCATGGGGGTTGCTCGCCCTTACGCACCCGCCCACACCACACCCGACCATCACTAAATGTCGCGCCACATGCACATTTTGCTATGACCTCTAGGTGCGTGATTGAGAAGTTGATCTAGGTCGGTGTGGCTGCGTGATGCCGTGTGCTGGTTGGTGCAGGGTGTGGCGATGGCTCGGACGTCGTGTTACCCCTCGGACCTGACCGATGACGAATGGGCGCTGGTAGAGCCGCTGTTGCCACCGGCCGGTAGCGGTGGCCGGCCAGAGAAGCACTCGCGGCGCGAGATCGTGGATGCGGTGCTGTACGTGGTCCGCACCGGCTGCGCCTGGCGGCAGCTGCCTGCCGACTTCCCGCCGTGGCCGACGGTGTACTGGTACTTCGTGCGGTGGGAGAAGCAGCGGGTCACGCTGCGCATGCTGGACGTGCTGCGCCGGCAGGTCCGCCGGGTGCAGGGCCGTGACGACGACCCCAGCGCGGGCATCATCGACTCCCAGAGCGTCAAGGCCGCCGACACCGTCGGCAGCGACACCCGAGGGTATGACGCCGGCAAGAAGGTGACCGGCCGCAAGCGCTTCATCGTCACCGACACCCTCGGCCTGCTCATCACGGTGACGGTGTGCGCTGCGAACGTCCAGGACCGCGATGGCGCCGAAGGCACGCTGCTGGGGCTGTATCTCACCTCGCCCACCTGTCGGTTCGTGTTCGCCGACGCCGGGTTCGCCGACGCCGGGTTCGCCGACGCCGGGTTCGTCGACGCCGGGTTCGCCGGACGGCTGGTCGGCTGGGCCGCAGGCACCCTGCGCACCACCCTGAGCATCGTCCGCAAGCCCGCAGACCAGAAGGGATTCGCCGTGCTCCCCCGCAGAGGGGCGGTCGAGCGGACGCTCGCATGGCTCACCGCCCACCGGCGGCTGGCCCGTGACTACGAACGCCATCCCGCCACCAGCGAAGCCATGATCCGATGGGCAGCCATCGGCCTCATGACCCGCCGCCTGGCCCGCGGCGGACAGCCCGTCATCCGCCAAGCCCGGCGCCCCCTCGAATACCTATAACAAGATCCTCCTCAAACACGCACTAAGAGGTCATAACAAAATGTGCATGTAGCGCGACATGTAGTGATGGTCGGGTGTGGTGTGGGTGGGTGCGTAAGGGTGAGCAACCCCCGTGGATCGTGCCCGACAGCCTGTGGGAGCGGGTCGAGCCGCTGCTGCCGAAGGTGGAGCGCCGTAAGCGCCACGCCGGGCGTAAGCGGCTGGACGACCGCAGGGTGTTGTGCGGGATCTTGTTCGTCTTGCACACCGGGATCCGGTGGGAGTTCCTGCCCCAGGAGCTGGGGTTCGGGTCGGGTATGACGTGCTGGCGGCGGCTGGCCGAATGGCACCACGCCGGGGTGTGGGAGCGGCTGCACCGGCTGCTGCTGGAGGAGCTGCATGCCGCCGGGCAGCTGGACTGGTCCAGGGCGGTGATCGACAGCTCCCATGTGCGGGCGTTGAAGGGCGGCCCAAAACCGGGCCGAGCCCGGTCGACCGTGGCCGGCCGGGCTCCAAGCACCACCTGCTGACCGACGGCAACGGCATCCCGCTCGTGGTGTCGTTGACCGGTGGGAATCGTAACGACGTCACTCAGTTGATGCCGCTGCTGGAGGCGGTGCCGCCCGTCCGGGGCCGGGTCGGCCGGCCTCGGCGAAGACCCGGGCGGCTGCTGGCCGACCGCGGCTACGACCACGACAAATACCGGCGCCTGGTGTGGACCAAGGGCATCAAACCGGTCATCGCTCGCCGCGGCACCCCGCACGGGTCCGGGCTGGGCGTCCACCGCTACGTCGTCGAACGCACCATCGGCCTGCTGCACTGGTTCCGCCGCTTACGCATCCGCTGGGAGATCCGCGACGACATCCACGAGGCCTTCATGACCCTCGCCGCAGCCATCATCTGCTGGCGACGCCTCGTCCGCTGATTCTGTTACGACCTCTTAGGGCCCAGGACGCCTGCCGTACACCCAGCGTTCATGCTCCGGCCCGCCGCGCTCAACGACCGTGATCGCGGGCGTTGGCCCGCCCTCGCCAGGCTCCCGGACCATGAAGAACACCTCGCGGCCCGCGCGCCTCGCGCTGACCACCGGTCTCGCCGCCTCCCTCGTCGCCGTCTCCGGCTCGCTCACCCCGGCCTCCGCCGCCGCCGTCTACTGGACGTTCAAGAGCGGCCAGAGCGGCAAGTGCCTCACCGGCTCCTCGACCGGGAAGGTGTGGGTCGCCGGCTGCACCGGCGGCAAGACGCAGCAGTGGGACTGGATCGGCGGCGGCAGGACCTACAACGAGCTGAAGAACCGCTCCACCGGCACCTGCCTCACCACGGACTGGAAGACCTACAACAACGCCGTCTGGCTGAGCAGGTGCAACTCGTCCCGTCCCGCGAGCCAGCTGTTCGGCTATGGCGACGGCTACATCGGCGCCTACGACAGCCTCGGCGACATGTGGTTCTACCGCCTCCGCACCTCCCCGTCCGGAAGCGCCGCCGTCTACTCGTCCCACATCACCTACGCCAACGTCGCCGACAAGTACTACAAGTGGACCCACACCACCCGCACCAGCTAGGCGTTCCGACGGTTCGGCGACTGCTGGACCGACCTGTGCACCGCCGTGGCGCGGCGGTGCACAGGTCGTGTACGGCCCGGAAGGCCCCTGTCAGGCGGGTCCGGACGCGGCGTCGAGGATGAGTTCGGCGAGGCGGCGGGCGTGGCGTGCCGGGCCGTCGACGCCGAGGGCCTGGACGGACGCGTAGGCGCCCTCGAAGGCCAGTGCCAGCTGGTCCGCGACGTCGCCGGGGGAGGCGACCCCGGCGGACGCCGCGAGGTCGGCGAAGCGGGCGCGGACCCATCGCTTCGTCCCGGCGGCGGCCTGGTGGGCGGGATGGGCGGCGTCGGGGATCTCGGCGAGGGCCATGAGGAACGGGCAGCCGCGGCAGCGGTCCGGCTGGATCTGCTCGGTCTGCGCGTCGAACAGCGCGAGGATCCGGGCGCGCGCGGGCCGCCCCTCGTCGCCGGCGGTGGCGTCGAACCATTCTTTGTACAGGCCGTCCGCGCGGGTGACGTAGGCGGTGATCAGGTCGTCCTTGGACGCGAACAGCCGGTAGAGGGTCGTGGGCGCGACGCCGGCGGTGGCGGCGATCTTGTCCACGCCGACGCCCTTGATGCCCTGCCAGTAGAACAGGTCGTGGGCGACCTCCAGGAGGTGCTCCCGTGTCTCGGCGGCGCTGCGGCGCATCACCGGACCCCTTGCCATATCCGACGCATGGCTCTAGCGTACCGCTTTGTTAGGGAACGTTCCCTAACAAAGAGGGGAGCGCGGAGCGATGTTCTTGGTGACGGGCGGGACCGGCAATGTCGGGCGCGAGGTGGCGGCGGCGCTGGCGGCGGCGGGGGAGCCGGTACGGGCGCTGACGCGGGGCGGGGCCCCGGCGGACGCGCCGGACGGCGTCGAGTACGTCACCGGCGACCTGAACGAGCCGGAGACGCTCGTGCCGGCCCTTCGGGGCGTGCGCGGGCTGTTCCTGCTGCCCGGCTACGACGGGACGGCGGACCTGCTGGCCGAGGCGGGCCGCGCCGGGGTCGAGCACGTGGTGCTGCTGTCGGGGTCCTCGGTGGAGTCGGGCGACACGACCAACGCGGTCGGCCGCTACATGATCGAGTCGGAGGCGGCCGTCCGCGACTCCGGGCTCGCGTGGACCTTCGTGCGGCCGAACGGGTTCATGTCCAACACGTTCGAGTGGATCCCGCAGCTCAAGGCCGGCGACGTGGTGCGCGCCCCGTTCGCGGACGTGCCGATCGCGGTGATCGACCCGGCCGACATCGGCGCCGTCGCGGCGACCGCGCTGCTGCGGGACGAGTACCGCGGCCAGGTGCTCCGCGTCACCGGCCCGGAGCCGCTGCGGCCCGCCGACCGGCTCCGGATCCTGGGCGGCGTGCTGGGCCGCGACCTGCGCCTGGACGCCCTGCCGGACGACGAGGCCCGCAAGGAGATGCTCCAGAACATGCCCGAGAAGTACGTGGACGCGTTCTTCGACTTCTACGTCGCCGGTTCGCTGGACGAATCGGTCGTCACCACCACCGTCCGCGACGTCACGGGCCGTCCGCCCCGCACCTTCGAGCAGTGGGCCGCCGCGCACGCCGCGTCCTTCGCGTGACCAGAGGGGACCGATCATGCTGAAGAAGCTCGTCCTGCCCGTCGCCGCGGCCGCGATCCTCGGGCTCACCGGATCCGCCGCGGCCTCCGCCACCGCCCCGCCGGAGCCCCGGCCGAGCGCCGGCCCGCTGGACCCGGGCCCCTTCCACCACCGCCTCGACCAGCTCGTCGGCACCTGGAAGGCCGTCAAGGAGAACTACATCCTCAGCGGCGACGGCACGCCGATCGTGTCCCGCGACATCACCGTCCGGACGAGCTGGATCGCCAAGACCGGCGGCCGGTTCCTCCAGGAGCGGACCGACGGCACGCTCGGCGGCAAGAAGTACTTCCGGCTCGGCGTCCTCGGCTTCTCCAACATCGACCGCCGCTACGAGTGGACGACGTTCGACAGCGTCACCCCGACCGCGATGACCTACCGCGGCCCGGCGCTGTCGCAGGTCACCTCGGTGCTGTCGATCCCCGGCACGTTCACCGACCCGGGCATCCTCGGCCCCGAGTACCTCGGTAAGACCATCCCTATGCGCACCGTCATCACGCTCGGCGCGCACCCGCGCTTCGACCTCTACTTCACCCCGCCCGGCCAGGCCGAGCGGCTCGTCGACCGCGTCGTCTACACCCGCCGGATCGCCTGACCCCCGGGAACGCGAAAGGCCCGCGAGGCGTCCTCGCGGGCCTTCCCCAACGACGATCACACGTCGTAGTACAGCTCGAACTCGTGCGGGTGGGGGCGCAGGCGGACCGGGTCGATCTCGAACTCGTTCTTCATCGCGATGTAGGTCTCGATGAGGTCCGGGGTGAAGACGCCGCCCTCCAGCAGGTAGTCGTGGTCGGACTCGAGCGCGGCCAGGACGGCCGGCAGCGAGCCGGGGACCTGCGGGATCGCGCGGGCCTCCTCCGGCGGCAGCTCGTAGAGGTCCTTGTCGATCGGCTCCGGCGGCTCGATCTTGTTCTTGATGCCGTCCAGGCCCGCCATCAGCATCGCCGAGAAGGCGAGGTAGGGGTTGCAGGACGGGTCCGGCACGCGGAACTCGATGCGCTTGGCCTTCGGGTTCGAGCCGGTGATCGGGACGCGGATGCACGCCGACCGGTTGCGCTGCGAGTACACCAGGTTGACCGGCGCCTCGAAGCCCGGGACGAGCCGGTGGTAGCTGTTGACCGTCGGGTTCGTGAAGGCCAGCAGGGACGGGGCGTGCCGCAGCAGGCCGCCGATGTAGTGCCGCGCCGTGTCCGACAGGCCCGCGTAGCCGACCTCGTCGTAGAACAGCGGCGCGCCGTCCTTCCACAGCGACTGGTGGACGTGCATGCCCGACCCGTTGTCACCGAAGATCGGCTTCGGCATGAACGTCACCGTCTTGCCGGCGCCCCGCGCCACGTTCTTGACGATGTACTTGTACAGCAGCAGGTTGTCGGCGGCCTTCAGCAGCGTGTCGAAGCGGACGCCGATCTCCGACTGGCCCGCCGTGCCGACCTCGTGGTGCTGCAGCTCGACCTCGATGCCGGAGGCGAGCAGCTGCGTCGCCATCTCCGAGCGCAGGTCGGTGTAGTGGTCCATCGGCGGGACGGGGAAGTAGCCGCCCTTGTAGCCGGGCTTGGCGCCGAGGTTGCCGCCGGGCTCCTCCCGGCCGGTGTTCCAGGCGCCCTCCACCGAGTCCAGGAAGTAGTAGCCGGCGTTCTGCTTCGTCTCGAAGCGGACGTCGTCGAAGATGTAGAACTCGGCCTCGGGACCGCAGTAGGCGGTGTCGGCGATGCCGGTCCCGCGCAGGTAGTCCTGGGCCTTCTTGGCGACGTTGCGGGGGTCGCGGCTGTACGGCTCGCCCGTCAGCGGGTCGTGCACGAAGAAGTTCAGGATCAGCGTCTTGTGCTGCCGGAACGGGTCCAGGACGGCCGTGGCCGGGTCCGGGAGAAGCAGCATGTCCGACTCGTGGATCTCCTGGAACCCGCGGACGGACGAACCGTCGAACATCATGCCGTCTTCGAAGGCCCGCCGCCCGAAGTTGCCGGTCGGGATCGTGACGTGCTGCATCTTGCCCGGCAGGTCCACGAACCGGCAGTCGACGAACTTGACGTCCTCGTTCTCGAGATAGCTCAGGACCTCTTCGGCGCTGCTGAACATCCAGCCTCCTTGGTGCGCTCTTGGGCGTCTCGCAGCCTACGGCGGGGCCGTTTCCCGGCCGTGTCCCATATGTTTCGGCTGTGTTAAGCGGGGCGCCGGCGCCCTGCTCCAAGGACGCCCCCGCCTTGCCCCCACCCTCGTCCCCTCCCCTGGGGAGCCGGGTCGGAACCCGCCAGGGGAGCGGATAGCGTAGAGGCCATGAGCGGTGGTAAAGAGCAGCAGGCCGCACGGCCGCGATGGACGCAGACGTGGCTCGGCGGCGCGCGCGCGGCGGGAGCCGACCTCGGCCGTCCCGGCGAGCGCCTCGGGCTGCCGGAGAGCGGGAGCGGCGCCGTCGCGTCCTACGGCCGCCGGCTGTTCGCGCTGTTCATCGACTGGGCGCTGTCGACGCTGGTCGCGAGCGGCCTGGCGGCCGCCCTCGACTGGTCGGCGCCGCAGCGCAGCCTGTGGACGCTGGTGATCTTCGGGATCCAGGCGTGGCTGCTCACCGCGACGATCGGCACCACGATCGGCAAGCGGCTGTGCGGCATCCGGGTGGTGCGGCTGGACGGCCGGCCCGTCGGGTTCCTCATGGGGTTCGCCCGGTCGCTCCTGCTGGTCCTCGTCGTCCCGGCGCTGATCTGGGACCGCGACTACCGCGGCATGCACGACCGCGCGTCCAACACCGCCGTCGTCACCATCTGACCCGGAGATCCGGCCCGGGAAACGCGGCCCGGAAACGGGAAAGCGCCCCCGAGGGGGCGCTCCACCGGCGGTGCGGTACCGGCGGTGCGGTCACCGCATCTTGGGCTTGGGGCCCTTCGGCATCTTCGCGCCCTTCGGGATCGGGCCCTTCGGCATCTGCATCGACCGGGGCAGCGCCTGCAGCCGGTCGTTCAGCTCCCCGACCTGCGCCTTGGTGAGGTTGCGGGGCAGCTTCATCAGGTGCCGCTGCAGCTTGCCGACGGGGATCTGATCCTCGTCGTCGCCGACCTGCACGTCGTAGATCGGCACCTGCTGCGCGGCGCGGGAGATCCGCTTCTTCTCCGCGCCCAGCAGCTGCCCGACCCGGTTGCGGGGGCCCTCGGAGACCAGGATGACGCCGGGACGGCCCACGACGCGGTGCACCATGTCGAGGTTGCGGTTGCCGCTGACGGCCTCGGTGACCGTCCAGTCACCGCGCATGTTCTTCAGCACCGCGGCGGCCGCGCCGGGCTGCCCGGCGATGACCTTGTACTGCGCGCGCTGCGCCAGCTGACCGAAGACGATCAGGCCGACGGCGGCGCCGGCGAGGATGCCCAGCGGGACGAAGAACCACAGCCGGCCGATCACCAGCCCGATCACGATGACGACGATCAGGGTGCCGATCGCCGACGCGGCGACGATCGGAAGGGCCTTCGGGTCGGCCTGGCGGAGCACCTGGGCGACCATGCGGATCTGCTTGAGGCGGCCCGGACGCTCCTGGCTCCCGTCCGCGGGCGTTTTCGACATGAACCCAAGGATAGTCGGCCGGGACCCCCGGCCCGACACCGTCCTCGCACGGCGAAACGCAGGCGAGGACGGTCCGGACCGCCGGAATCAGCTCTGGCGGGCCTCGATCGCCTGCTTGTAGAGGCGTCCGGCGCGGTAGCTGGAGCGGACGAGCGGCCCGGACATGACGCCCGCGAAGCCGATCTCCTCGGCCTCGGCGTTCAGCTCGACGAACTCCTCGGGCTTCACCCACCGCTCCACCGGGTGGTGGCGCGGGCTCGGCCGCAGGTACTGGGTGATGGTGATCAGCTCGCAGCCCGCCTCGTGCAGGTCGCGCAGCGCCGCGGAGACCTCCTCGCGGGTCTCGCCCATGCCGAGGATCAGGTTCGACTTGGTGACCAGGCCGTCCTCGCGCGCCTTGGTGATCACCTCGAGGGACCGCTCGTAGCGGAACCCGGGCCGGATCCGCTTGAAGATCCGCGGGACGGTCTCGACGTTGTGCGCCAGCACCTCGGGACGGGACGAGAAGACCTCGGCGAGCTGCTCGGGGACGGCGTTGAAGTCCGGGATCAGCAGCTCGACGCCGCAGCCGGGCACGGCCGCGTGGATCCGCCGGACCGTCTCGGCGTACAGCCAGGCGCCGCCGTCCTCCAGGTCGTCGCGGGCGACGCCGGTGACGGTGGCGTACTTCAGGCCCATCGTGGCGACGGACTCCGCGACGCGGCGGGGCTCGTCCCGGTCGAACGCGGCGGGCTTGCCGGTGTCGATCTGGCAGAAGTCGCAGCGCCGGGTGCACTGGTCGCCGCCGATGAGGAAGGTGGCCTCGCGGTCCTCCCAGCACTCGAAGATGTTGGGGCAGCCCGCCTCCTGGCACACCGTGTGCAGGCCCTCGGACTTCACCAGGCCGATGAGCTCCTTGTACTGCGGGCCCATCTTCAGCCGCGTCTTGATCCACTCGGGCTTGCGCTCGATCGGGGTCTGGCTGTTGCGGGCCTCTATGCGCAGGAGCTTGCGCCCCTCAGGTGTCACCGTCGTCACCTGTTCAGGGTACGTCGCGATCAGCGGACCGGCACATCGCGCGCGTCGGGGCGGAGGCCGCGGGGAGGCCGCGGGGAGGCCGCCGCGGGCGGCCCGGCGCAGTTAACGCAGCAGTATCGGACGTATCTCGAACGTGTGACGTTACCCCGCTCACACCGTCGATTCGCGTGTTTCGGTGCATGGCCACCGGCGGTTCTCTCTAGGGTGACTCCCTGTCGTCACGCAACAGCGTTCGCATGGAGGACCGCAGTGGGTCTGGCAATGTCGTACCTCAGGGTGCCGCCGGTGCTGGAGGGTGAGCCGGATCCCACCCGGATCGCCCGGCGCGTGTTCGGCGAACGGGACTGGCGGCGCCGCGTGCCGTTCGCGCCGCTGGACATCGGCGGGACGTGGCAGGCGCTGCACTACCTGGTGACCGGCGACCCCTGGGAGGGGCGCCAGCCGGAGGCCGACGTGGTGTGCGGCGGGCGGCTGCTCACCGAGGACGGCGCCGACGAGCTGGGCATGGACGTGATCTACCTGGCGCCGGACCGGGTGAAGCCGGCCGCCGACCACCTGGCGGCGACGCCGTTCGGCCACGTCGCCGGCCGCTTCGAGCCGGCGGTGATGGTGCAGGCCGGCGTGCAGGACGCGGGCCGGATGGACTCCGCCGCCCGCGACCGCGTCCTGAAGCCCGCCTACGAGGCCCTGGTCGCGTTCTACCGGGCCGCGGCGGACGAGGGCCACGCCGTCTACAAGGTGATGTTCCCCAACGACTGACCGCCGGGATCAGGCGTCGAGATGCGCCCTCGTCCGGTGGAAGGTCTCCCGCGCGCCGAGCGCCTCCGCGAGGTGGCGCTCCACCAGCGGGGTCACCTCGGCGACGGGGACGCCCCGGCCGACCTCGCGGCTGAGGTTCGTGGACCCGGCGTCCCGGATGCCGCACGGCACGATCTTGTCGAACCAGCCCATGTCGTTGTCGCAGTTCAGCATGAACCCGTGCATCGCCACCCCGCGCGCCACCCGGATCCCGATCGAGCCGATCTTGCGGTCGGGGGAGCCGGGCACCCACAGCCCGCTGCGGCCCTCGACCGTGGTGGTCTCCAGGCCGAACTCGGCGCACACCGCCATCATCATCCGCTCCAGCAGCCGCACGTAGGAGACGACGTCGGCGGGGTCGGGCAGCCGGACGATCGGGTAGCCGGTGAGCTGCCCCGGCCCGTGCCAGGTGATCTTGCCGCCGCGGTCGACGTCCACGACCGGGGCGCCGGGGTCGCCGAACGGCCGGTCGAGCGCCGCGGTCCGCTTGCCCGCCGTGTACACCGGCTGGTGCTCCATCAGCAGGACGGTGTCGGGGATCAGGTCGTCCACGCGCCGGGCGTGCGTGCGCTTCTGCAGCTCCCAGCCGTCCAGGTAGGGGACGGCCGCGGTGCCGAAGCCCGCGTGGACGATCACCAGCCGGCCGGTCGCCGGCGCTTCTCCGGGGGGCGTCTCGGGTGCGGCCCCCCGCACGTCCAGATCACTCACGCCCGCCAGCCTATGCCGCCCGCCGACCGCTTCCTCAGAGGGACGCCAGCCGGCGGGGCTCCAGCCGGGTCTCCTTCGCGGTGGCGGGGCCGTCCGGCTCGACCCGGTAGGCGCCCGCGTCCTGCCGGTACGACACGGCCTGGACGAACTCGGTGCCGACGTAGTGCAGGCCGACCGACTCGTCCGCCGCGTACCCGCCGGGCAGCGTGCCCTCGCCGACGAGCTGCTGCAGCAGCGGGCGGCGCTGCGGGTCGCTGTCGTAGTGCACCCCGCACGAGTACGGCAGGAAGCCCAGCCCGTCGGTGAGCGGCCGCAGTTGCGGGCCGAAGGAGTCGGTGTTGCCGCCGACGTGCCAGCACAGCGCGCCCGCGCTCTGCCCGGACAGCACCACGCCCTCCTGCCACGCCTCCCGCATGATCTCGTCCAGGCCGTGCAGCCGCCACAGCGCCAGCAGGTTCGCGACGCTGCCGCCGGACACGTAGATCAGGTCCTGGGTGAGCAGGTGCGCGCGCATGTCCGGGACGCTCGGCATCGGGAACAGCGACAGGTGGCTGACCTCGGCGTCCAGCTGGGAGAACCCGGCGTAGAAGCGCGCGACGTACTCGGCGCCGTCGCCCACCGCCGTCGTCAGGAAGCACATCCGGGGGCGGTCCTGCCCGGTCAGGTCGAGCGCGTAGCGCATCAGCGGGCTCGGGGCGATGCCCTCCCGGCCGTCCGGGACGAACGTGCCCCCGCCGATGGCGAGGATGTGCGGCTGTCCGTCGGTGCTCATTCGCCCTCCACGTCGGCAAGCTCTCTCAATGTCACCGTATGGCCACCGAGCGGGAGCGTCCGTGATTTTAGCCAATCTTGGTCTCGGCGCGTCGGCGTCGGCCGGTCACAGGAGGGCGGCCAGCGCGGAGTCCACGTCGGGATGCCGGTACCGGAAGCCGGCGTGCTCCAGCCGCCGCGGCAGCACCCGCTGGCTGACCAGCGGGCCCTCGTCGGCGAAGTCGCGCAGCGCGGACCGCAGCACCGCCTTCGGGACGGCCAGCCGCGCCGGGCGGTGCAGCGCCCGCGCCAGCGCCTCGGTGTACGCGGCGTTGGTCACCGGGTCCGGGGCGGTGAGGTTCACCGGCCCCGACACCTCGTGCTCGATCAGGAACCGCAGGGCCGCGACCTCGTCGGGGAGCGAGATCCAGCTCGTCCACTGCGTCCCGTCGCCGAGCCGGCCGCCGAGCCCGAGCCGGAACAGCGGCAGCGTCCGCCCGAGCATCCCGCCGCCGCGCGCCAGCACCACGCCGGTGCGCGGGTAGACGACCCGGATGCCCGCCTCGCGGGCTGGTGCGGCGGCCGCCTCCCAGTCCCGCACGAGCGCGGCGAGGAACCCGGCGCCCATCGGGGACTTCTCGTCGGCCTCCCGGTCGCCGGTGTCGCCGTAGAAGCCGATCGCGGACCCGCAGACCAGCACCGGCGGGCGGCGGCCCGCCGCGGCGATCGCCTCCGCGAGCGTCCGGGTGCCGTCGAGCCGGCTGTCCCTGATCCGGCGCTTGTACGCCTTCGTCCACGGCCGGTCGCCGACGCCCGCGCCCGCCAGGTGCACGACGGCGTCGGCGCCCTCCAGCGCCGCCGCCTCGACGCACCCGTCGGCGGGGGACCAGCGCGCCTCGTCCGGTGCCGACGGCTCGCGGCGCACCAGCCGCACGACGTCGTGCCCGTCCTCCCGCAGCGCCCGCACCAGCGCCGATCCGATCAGGCCCGACGAGCCCGTCACGGTCACCCTCATGTCCCCAGCCTACGGGGACGGCGCCGGCGAACGCTGAGATTCTCATCCGGGTCCCGTGTTTCCGCCGGGCCGGGACCGGGTTTCCCCGGGAACGCGCGGGACCCCGCCGCCCGGGCGGGGCGGCGGGGTCCGGTGCGGCGTGCGAGGCGACGGCCGCGTTCGGTCAGAGGCCGAGGTCGGCCTCGAAGTTGCCCTCCTCCAGGCGGTGCTTGATGGTGCCGAGGAAGCGGGCGGCGTCCGCGCCGTCGATCAGCCGGTGGTCGTAGGTCAGCGCCAGGTAGACCATCGACCGCACCGCGATGACCTCGCCCAGCTCCGGGTCGTCGATGACGGCGGGCCGCTTGACGACGGCGCCGGTGCCGAGCATGCCGACCTGCGGCTGGTTGAGGATCGGGGTGTCGAACAGCGCGCCGCGGCTGCCGGTGTTGGTCAGCGTGAACGTGCCGCCGGACAGCTCGTCCGGGCTCACCTTGTTGGTGCGGGTGCGCTCGGCGAGGTCGGCGATCCGCTGCGCGAGGCCGCCCAGGTTGAGCTGCCCGGCGTTGTGCACGACCGGGACCATCAGGCCCCGCTCGGGCACGTCCACCGCGATGCCGAGGTTCTCCACGTCGTGGTAGGTGACCTCGTTGGTCTCGCTGTCGATGACCGCGTTGACCTTCGGGTGCGCCTTCAGCGCCTCGATCGTGGCCAGCGCGAAGAACGGCAGGAAGGACAGCTTGACGCCCTCGCGGGACTGGAAGTCGGCCTTGGCCTGCTCGCGCAGCCGCGCGATCTTGGTGATGTCCACCTCGACCACGGTGGTCAGCTGCGCCGACACCTGCAGCGACTCCACCATGCGGCGGGCGATCGTCTGCCGGATGCGGGACATCTTCTCGGTGCGGCCGCGCAGCGCGAGCTGCTCGGCCGGGGCGCCCTCGGGCGCGGGGGCGGCGTGCCGGCCGGCCGGGCGGGCCGGGGCGGCCGGCGCGGCGGCCGGGGCCTGCTGCGCCTGCTGCCGGGCGGCCTCGGCGGCCTGCTGCGCGGCGCGCGCGGCCTCCAGGACGTCCTGCTTGCGGATGCGGCCGCCGACGCCGGTGCCCTTCACCGCGGACAGGTCCACGTCGTGCTCGGCGGCGAGCTTGCGCACCAGCGGCGTCACGTACGGGCCCTCGCCGGCGGGCGCGGCCTCCTGCGCCGGCTGCGGGGCCTGCTGGGACGCCGGGGCCGGAGCCGGGGCGGCCGGCTGCTGCGGAGCGGGCGCCGGGGCCGGGGCCGGCGGCGCGGCGGGCTGCTGCTGCGCGGGCGGCGGCCACGCGGCGGGCGGCGGCGCCTGCTGCTGGGGAGCCTCCTGCGGCTCCGGCCGCGCCGGAGCCTGCTCCTGCGCGGGGGCCTCCTGCGCGGCGGGCGCCTGCTCCTGGGCGGGGGCGCCGGACGGGGCGTCGCCCTCGTCCCCGATGACGGCCAGTTCGGCGCCGACCTCGACGGTCTCGTCCTCGGCGACGGTGATGCTGGTCAGGATGCCCGAGGCGGGCGAGGGGATCTCGGTGTCGACCTTGTCGGTCGACACTTCGAGAAGCGGCTCGTCGGTCTCGACGCGCTCACCCTCCTTCTTCAGCCAGCGGGTGACGGTGCCCTCGGTGACGCTCTCGCCGAGCTGGGGCATAGTGACGGAGACCGGCATGGCTCTCAGCGACTCCTTAGAGAAATACTGTGCGCGGTTGTTCAGCCGTGCACGTGCAACGGCTTGCCGGCGAGCGCGAGATGCGCCTCGCCGACCGCCTCGGACTGGGTCGGGTGGGGGTGGATCAGCTGGGCGACCTCGCTCGGGAGGGCCTCCCAGTTGTAGATGAGCTGGCCCTCGGCGATCAGCTCGCCGACGCGCGCGCCGACCATGTGCAGGCCGAGGACCGGCCCGTCCACGGCCGCGATCACCTTGACCTCGCCCTGCGTGCCCAGGATCTTGCTCTTGGGGTTGCCGGCCAGGTCGTAGGTGACCTCGTTGATCTCGTACCCGCGCTCGCGGGCCACCGCGGAGGTGATGCCCACCGAGGCGACCTCGGGATCGGAGTAGGTGATGCGCGGCACCCCGTCGTAGTCGATCGGCGCGGGGGTGAGCCCGCCGAGCCGCTCGGCGACGAGGATGCCCTCGGCGAAGCCGACGTGGGCCAGCTGCGGCGTGGCGACCAGGTCGCCGACGGCCGAGATGGTGGGGACGCTGGTGCGGCAGTACTCGTCGACCTTGACGTAGCCGCGCTCCAGCTCGACGCCGACCTCCGCGAGGCCGATGCCGTCGGAGACCGGCCCGCGGCCGACCGCCACGAGCAGCAGCTCCGCGTCGACGACCTTGCCGCCCTCCAGCGTGACGGAGATGCCGCCCTGGGTGACCTTGGCGCTCTCGAACCGGGTGCCGAGCTCGAACTTGATGCCGCGCTTGCGGAACGCCCGCTCGAGCCGCTTGGAGCTGGACTCCTCCTCCAGCGGCAGCAGGTGGGGGAGGGCCTCGACGATGGTGACGTCGGCGCCGAACGAGCGCCACACGCTGGCGAACTCGACGCCGATGACGCCGCCGCCGAGGATGATCACGGAGCCGGGCACGTGCTCCAGCCGCAGCGCGTGGTCGCTGGAGATGACGCGCTCGCCGTCGATCTCCAGGCCGGGCAGCGACTTCGGCGCCGACCCGGTGCCGAGCACGATGTGCTGGCCCTCCAGCGCGCGGGTCTCGCCGGCGGGCGTGCGGACCTCGACGGTCGTCGGGCCGGTCAGCCGGCCCTCGCCGTGCACGACCTCGATGCCGCGCGACTTGATCAGCCCGGTCAGGCCCTTGACGGTCGTGGAGACGACCCGGTCCTTGTAGGCGTTCACGCCGGCGACGTCGATGCCCTCGAACACCGCGTTGACGCCGAACTTCGCGGCCTCGCGGGTCTGGTCCGCCACCTCGGCCGCGTGCAGCAGCGCCTTGGTGGGGATGCAGCCCCGGTTGAGGCACGTCCCGCCGAGCGACTCGTCGCGCTCGACGAGCGCGACCGACCTGCCGAGTTCGGCGGCGCGCAGCGCGCACGCGTAGCCGCCGCTGCCGGCACCCAGGACCACGATGTCGTAGGGGCCGTTATTCGCCACTGGACGCTCCCTTTCCCGGAGACGGCGCCGCGCGGGCCGCGGCGCTCTCGGGCGGGACGGCCTTGCAACGGCCCCCACCGCCACGAGAAATCTATTGTGTCCTGCTCCGGACGCCGCCGGGCGGCCCCCGGGGAATCCCCGCCGGGCGCTACAGGATCCCGGCCGCGAGGTCCTCGGCGATCTGCACGAGCGTGCGGGTCGCCGCCCCGGTGCCGCCCTTCGGGGTGTAGCCGTAGGGCTCGCCCTGCTGGAACGAGGGGCCGGCGATGTCGAGGTGCGCCCACTTCACGCCGTCCGGCACGAACTCCTTCAGGAAGACGCCGGCGACCAGCATCCCGCCCCAGCGGTCGCCGCTGATGTTCGCCAGGTCGGCCACCGCCGAGTCGAGCCCCTTGCGCAGCTCGGCCGGCAGCGGCATGCCCCAGGACGCCTCCCCGGCGCGCTCGGCCGCCGCCACCACCTTCTCACGGACGTCGTCGTCGTTGGCCATGACCCCGGCGGTGCGGCTGCCGAGCGCGACCAGCTGCGCGCCGGTCAGCGTCGCCACGTCCACGATCAGGTCGGGGGCGTCCTCGCCGGAGCGGACCAGCGCGTCGGCGAGCACGAGGCGGCCCTCGGCGTCGGTGTTGAGGACCTCGACGGTCTTGCCGCCGTAGATGCGCAGCACGTCGGACGGGCGCTGGGCGCTGCCGCTCGGCATGTTCTCGGCGATGGCCAGGTAGCCGACGACGTTGACCTTCGGGGCCAGCTCGGCGATGGCGGCCATCGCGCCGAGGACGGCGCCGGCGCCGCCCATGTCGGACTTCATCCAGTCCATCGAGCCGGTCGGCTTCAGGGACAGGCCGCCGGAGTCGAACGTGATGCCCTTGCCGACCAGCGCGAGCGTCTTGGACGCCTCGGGGTGGGAGTAGGCGAGCCGGACGAGGCGCGGCGGGTTCACCGAGCCCTGCCCGACGCCGGTGATGCCGCCGTAGCCGCCGTCGACGAGCGCCTTCTCGTCGAGGACCTCGATGCCGAGGCCGCTCTCGCGGGCGACCCGCTCGGCCTCGTTGGCGAGGTCCTCGGGGGTGAGGTCGGACGGCGGGGTGTTGACCAGGTCGCGGACCAGGTTGACGGCGTCGGCCAGCACGCGGGCGCGCTCCACGGCCACGTCGGTGGCGGCGGGGGCGGCGAGCCGGATCTCGGCGACGGGGCTCTTGTGGCCGTCGCCGGTCCGGTAGGAGTCGAAGGAGTAGGCGCCGAGCAGCGCGCCCAGCGCGACCGCCTCGGCCTCGGCGGCGGACGGGGCGGGCAGCGCGACCGCGACCTTCCCGGAGCCGGCCAGCGCGCGGACGGCGGCGCCGGCGGCGCGGCGCAGGTCCTCGGCGGAGGGGTCCTCGCCGAGCCCGGCGGCGACGATCACCGGGGCGGTGACGGCGCCCAGCGTGGGCAGCTTGGTGATCTCGCCGGGCTTGCCGGTGGCGCCGAGGGCGCCGAGCGCCGCGGCGAGCCTCCCGTCCATGGCGCGGTCGAGGTCCCCGGCGCCGGCGGCGGGCGCGGCCCCCGCGTCCGCCGGGACGGCTCCGATCACGATGGCGTCGACGTCGAGGCCGGCCAGGTCTGCGCTGTCAAGTCCGATGCTCGTCACGTAGTCCGATGTTAGTCCTCCCGGTGACCGGTTTCGCCCTTTTGGATCAAGCATTGCCGGGCCCGGAACCTCGCCGCTGCCTGCCGGGATCGCCGTGCGGGCGCGGACGCGGGCGCGCGGCGCCGGAAGATCACCCGGCCTCCGGGCGGGGCCGGGCGCCGGGCCGCCCGGCCGGCGGAGGCGGCGCGGGTCGGCGCGGGGTCGGCGCGGGGCGCGGTGCGGAGGCGGCCCGGGAGGGTGCGCGAAGGCGGCGCGGCAGGTGGCGGGACGGCGGAGGCCGGGCGCGTCCGCGCAGGTCACGCGGGTGCCGTGGATTTTCGGGGTGGCGCAACGGCTCCGCTATTCACCTATTCCCATCGTTTTAGTAGGTTTATGGCCGTGACCAGGAGAGACGACACCCGCTCGGCGACCGCGCCGGCCCCGCCGGCCGCCGCCGAACCGCGCCGGACGCGCGCGGACCGGGCCCGCCAGGTCGCGGACGTCCTGCGCCGCCAGGTGCTCTACGGCGACCTGCGCAGCGGCGCGCTGCCCGCCGAGGCCGAGCTCGTCCGCGAGTTCGGCGCGTCCCGCAACACCGTCCGGGAGGCCCTGGCGCTGCTGCGCGCCGAGGGCCTCATCGAGCGCTGTCCCGGCGTCGGCACGCACGCGGTCGCCGAGAAGTACCCGCACGGGCTGGAGCGGCTCCTCGGCCTCGCCGAGACGCTGCGCGAGCACGGCGAGGTCGCCAACGAGGTCCGGACGACCGGCCTGCTCACCCCGTCCCGCGAGGTGTCCTCCCGGCTGCGGCTGCCCGCCGGGGAGCAGGTCGTCTACATCGAGCGGATCCGGCGGCTGAACGGGCTGCCGCTCTCCCTCGACCTCACCTACATCCCGCGCGACCTCGGCGAGCCGCTGCTGGCCGAGGACCTGGTCCGCAACGACATCTTCGTCCTGCTCGAACGCATCGCCGGCCGGCCGCTCGGCCGGGCCGAGGTGACGCTGGAGGCGGTCAACGCCGACCCGCACTCCGCCGCCACCCTGGACGCCCCGCGCGGTGCCGCCCTGCTGATGCTCGAACGCCTCACCCACCTGTCGGACGGGCGCCCCGTGGACCTGGAGTTCATCCGCTTCCGCGGCGACCGGATCACGATGAGCGGCTCCATGAGCCGCGCCTAGCCCCGCCCTCCTTCCCGGCCGTACGGCCGAAGCCGCGCAGCGCCGCGCGGCGGGTCCCGCATGCCCGCACACCACTGGAGAACCCATGTCCCTCGTGGAGAACCGCGCCGACGTCCCCGTGACGGTGGACGAGGCGCTCTGCATCGACGGCTGCACGCTGTGCATCGACGTCTGCCCGCTGGACGCCCTCGCGGTCCACCCGGAGACCGGCAAGGCGTACATGCACGTGGACGAGTGCTGGTACTGCGGGCCGTGCGCCGACCGCTGCCCGACCGGGGCCGTGACCATCGACATGCCGTACCTGCTGCGCTGAGGACCCGACCGATGAACGCGACGCAAGCGAAGAACGCGATGCGACCGAAGAACGCTATGAAGGGGACCCTGGCGGCGGGCGCCGCCCTCCTCCCGCTCCTGGCCGGCTGCACCGTGGCCGGGAACGCCGCCGACGGCGGAGGGTCGGGGCAGATCGTCGTGGGGTACCAGTCCAAGACCATCAACACCGTCACCGCCGGGACGCTGCTGCGCTCGCTCGGCTACTTCGAGAAGCGGCTGAAGGCGCTCGGGAAGCAGGACGGCACAAAGTACTCGGTGGCGTGGCGCGACTACGACACCGGCGCGCCCATCACCGCGCAGATGCTCGCCGGGAAGATCGACATCGGCTCGATGGGCGACTACCCGCTGCTGATCAACGGCTCGCGGGCGCAGGCCCAGGGCGGCGACGCGAAGACCTCCTGGGTGTCGGTGACCGGCTACAACATGCGCGGCTCGCTGAACGGCGTCGTCGTCGCCCCCGGCTCGAAGGCGAGGACGCTGCGCGACCTCAAGGGGAAGACGGTCTCGACGAGCGTCGGCTCGGCGGGCCACGGCACGTTCGTCCAGGCGGCCCGCAAGTACGGGCTGGATCCCGGCAAGGACGTCAAGGTCGAGAACCAGCAGCCCACGGTCGGCGCCTCGGCGTTGCAGGCGGGCAGCGCGGCGGCGTTCGCGCAGTTCGTCGCGTGGCCCGGCCTGCTGGTCGACAAGGGGCAGGCGCGGCTGCTGTACGACGGCGGCCAGCTCGACGTTCCGACGTTCCACGGCGTGGTGGTGCGCGACCAGTTCGCCAAGAAGAACGGCAAGGTGCTGGACGCGTTCCTGCGCGCGCAGATCGATGCGACCGACTACCTGCACGCGCACCCGCTGGCGGCGGCCGAGTCGGTGGCGTCCACCACCGGGCTGCCCGCCGAGACCGTCTACCTCTACAACGGCGCGGGCGGCGTCGCCACGTTCGACCCGACCATCAAGCAGGGGCTGAAGGACGCGTTCGTGCACGACGTCCCGTTCCTGAAGTCCATCGGGGTCATCCAGACGCCGCTCGAAGTCGGGCCCTTCATCAACGACACCTACATCAGGAAGGCGTACGGCGCGTCCTACGACCACGACGCCGCGTCCACCGCCAACCCCGCCGCCATCACCGGGACCGACGAGGTGTGCAGGACCCAGGTGGACGATCCGAAGACCGCCGGCGAGGTGTGGGTGCAGGGCGAGGAGAGGACGCGTCCGGTGGCCGGCCCGGTCTGCCTGCTGAAGAACGTGCGCGCGCTCCAGAGCCAGGGCAAGCGGCTCAGGGCCGCCTACATCCCGGACGCCACGACCGGCACCCGCTGGTTCGCCGACAAGGACGTCTGGGTCGAGGACCCGTCGGCCAAGGCGGGGGAGAGGTTCAAGCCGTTCGCCACGGACGAGGGCGCGCGGAAGTACATCGCCGCGCACTCCGGCGCCGAGGTCGTCACCTACGACGAGGCGGTGAAGAGCGCGTGAGCGGCCTCCTGCGCTGGCCCGTCCGCGCCGCGTCCCTCCTGGCCGCGCTCGCGGTGTGGCAGCTCCTGACCGCGGCGAACGTCCGGCTGTGGGTCCGGTTCGACCGGTTCCCCGGCCCGGCCGACGTCCTGCGGGAGTTCGGCCGGCAGGTCGAGCACGCCCAGTACTGGCAGGACGTCGCGCAGAGCCTCGTCCGCATCCTCACCGGGTTCGCGCTCGCCGCCGTCCTCGGCGTCGCCGCGGGCGTCGCCACCGCCCGGTCCCGGTGGGCGGGCGACCTGCTGCAGCCGCTGTTCGAGGTGGCCCGGCCGATCCCGGCGATCGCGCTGGTGCCGGTCGCGATCCTGCTGTTCCCCGCGAACGAGCAGGGCATCGTGTTCATCACCTTCGCCGCCGCGTTCTTCCCCGTCCTCGTCGGCACCCGGCACGCGGTGAAGGCCCTCCCGCTCGTGTGGGAGGACGCCGTCCGCACGCTCGGCGGCAGCCGCATCCGCGTGCTGTCCGGGGTCGTGCTGCCGGGGATCCTGCCCGGCGTGTTCGGCGGCCTGTCCATCGGGATGGGCGTCGCGTGGATCTGCGTGATCTCCGCCGAGATGATCTCCGGCGACTTCGGCGTCGGCTACCGGACCTGGCAGGCGTACACGATCGTCGACTACCCCGGCGTGCTCGTCGGGATGGCCACCATCGGGCTGCTCGGCTACCTCACCTCCGCCGCGGTGGAGCTGACCGGCCGCCGGCTGACCCGCTGGCTGCCGAGGGAGGGGCGCTCATGACGGGCGAAGCGGACCGGAGCGCGCGGGGACCCGCGTCCCCGCGCGGCGCCGGCGGCGCGATCGAGCTGCGGGCCGAGGGCGTGACGCTCGCCTACGGCGGCCGCCCCGTCGTGACCGGCCTCGACCTCACCGCCGAGGCCGGCGAGATCCTCGCCGTGCTCGGCCCGTCCGGCTGCGGGAAGTCGACGCTGCTGCGCGCGTTCGCCGGGCTGCTGCCCGCCGCGTCCGGGCGCGTCCTCGCCGGCGGCGAGCCCGTCACCGGGCCGTCCGCCGACCGGGCGCTGATGTTCCAGGACGACGCGCTGCTGCCGTGGCGGACCGCGCGCCGCAACGTCGAGCTGGCGCTGTCGCTGCGCGGCGTGCGGCGGGCCGCGCGGCGCGCGGCGGCGGACCGCTGGCTGGCCCGGGTCGGCCTCGGCGACGCCGCCGGGCTGCTGCCGCGCGAGCTGTCCGGCGGGATGCGCCAGCGCGTCCAGCTCGCCCGGACGCTCGCCGCCGGGCCCCGCGCGATCCTCATGGACGAGCCGTTCGGCGCGCTCGACGCGCAGACCCGCGCGAGCATGCAGCGGCTGCTCCTCGACGTGATCGCCGACGCGCCCGCGACCGTCGTGTTCGTCACCCACGACGTGGACGAGGCGCTGCTGATCGGCCACCGGATCGCCGTGCTCGGCGCGGGCGGCGTCACCGCGCGGTTCCCGGCGCGCGCCCCCCGCGAGGAGGTCCTCGCAGCGCTGGGCGCGCGTCCCGGCGCACAGGAGACCGGCGCACAGGGGACCGGCACGCGGGACGCCGACGCACTGGAGACCGGCGCGCGGGAGACCGAGACGAAGGAGACCGTGTGATGGAGACCCCCGCCGCGACCGAGCGGCGCGAGCTGGCCGCCGACGTGCTGGTGATCGGCGGCGGCACCGCCGGGACGATGGCCGCGATCACCGCGGCCGAGCACGGCGCGTCCGTGCTGCTGCTGGAGAAGGCGCACGTCCGGCACTCCGGGGCGCTCGCCATGGGCATGGACGGCGTGAACAACGCGGTCATCCCGGGCAAGGCGACGCCGGAGGACTACGTCGCCGAGATCACCCGCGCCAACGACGGCATCGTGAACCAGCGGACCGTCCACCAGACCGCCACGCGCGGGTTCGCGATGGTGAAGCGGCTCGAGAAGTACGGCGTGAAGTTCGAGAAGGACGAGCACGGCGAGTACGCGGTGCGCCGCGTCCACCGCTCCGGCTCCTACGTGCTGCCGATGCCGGAGGGCAAGGACGTCAAGAAGGTGCTCTACCGGGTGCTGCGGCAGCGCTCCATCCGGGAGAAGGTGACGATCGAGAACCGCGTGATGCCGGTGCGGGTCCTGACGTCGGGCGGGCGCGCCGTCGGCGCGGTGGGGTTCGACACCCGCAGCGGCGAGTTCGTCACCGTGTCGGCAGGTGCGGTGATCCTGGCGACCGGCGCGTGCGGGCGGCTCGGCCTGCCCGCGTCCGGCTACCTGTACGGGACGTACGAGAACCCGACCAACGCGGGCGACGGCTACGCGATGGCCTACCACGCGGGCGCCGAGCTGAGCGGCATCGAGTGCTTCCAGATCAACCCGCTGATCAAGGACTACAACGGGCCCGCCTGCGCGTACGTCGCCAACCCCTTCGGCGGGTACCAGGTCAACGCCGAGGGCACCCGGTTCGTCGACTGCGACTACTGGTCCGGGCAGATGATGTCCGAGGTCAAACGGGAGATCGACTCCGCGCGCGGGCCGATCTACCTCAAGCTCACGCACCTGCCGGACGAGACGCTGACCGCGCTCGAAGGCATCCTGCACACCACCGAGCGGCCGACGCGCGGCACGTTCCACGCGGGCCGCGGCCACGACTACCGCACGCACGACGTGGAGATGCACATCTCCGAGATCGGGCTGTGCGGCGGGCACTCGGCGTCCGGCGTCTGGGTGGACGAGAACGCCCGCACCACCGTCCCCGGCCTGTACGCGGCGGGCGACCTGGCGTGCGTGCCGCACAACTACATGATCGGCGCGTTCGTGTTCGGCGACCTCGCGGGCGCGCACGCGTCCGCGCACCTGCCCGCCGACCGGGGCGGGCCGGACGCGCTGCCCGAGGACCAGATCCGCGCCGCGCACGAGCTGATCTACCGCCCGCTGCGCAACCCCGACGGCCCGCCGCAGCCGCAGGTCGAGTACAAGCTGCGCCGGTTCGTCAACGACTACGTCGCGCCGCCGAAGACGCGGACCAGGCTGGACATCGCCGTCGAGACGTTCGCGCGGATGGAGACCGAGATCGCCGCGATGGGCGCGCGGACCCCGCACGAGCTGATGCGCTGCGCCGAGGTGACCTTCATCCGCGACTGCGCCGAGATGGCCGCCCGGTCGTCCCTCGCCCGCACCGAGAGCCGCTGGGGCCTCTACCACGACCGCGCCGACCTGCCCGAGCGCGACGACGCGGAGTGGATGTTCCACCTCAACCTGCGGCGCCGCGACGACGGCGCGATGGAGTTCGTCAAGCGGCCGGTCGCCCCGTACCTCGTGCCCGTCGAGGAGTTCACCGTCCCGGAGGGCGCCGAGCCGCAGGTCCTCGGCGCGGCGTCCGCCGGGCGGGTCGCGGTCGCGGCCCGCCCGGCCGAGGGGGCCCGTCAGGCGGCCGCGGTCGGGCGGTCCCCGCGGCTCCTGGAGCTGCAGCGGCTCGCCGAGACCGAACCGGACGTCGGCGCCGTCGCCGCCTACCTGTCCGACCCCGACCCGAAGGTGCGGCGCGCCGCCGTCGCCACCCTCACCGAGGTCGCCCCGGACGGCGTCGCCGGGGCCCTCGCCACCGCGCTCGGCGACGCGCACGGCTCCGTCCGGCACGCCGCCGCGACGGCGCTGCGCGAGCTCGTCGAGGTGCTGCCCGCCACCGGCGAGGTCCGGGACGCGCTGAGCGGTGCCCTGGACGTCCCGGACGCGCAGGTGCGGGCCGCGGTCCTGGACGTCCTGCGCGCGCTGCGGCTCGGCGGCGCGGACGTGTTCGCCGCCGCGCTCGGCGACCCCGACCACCGCGTCCGGCTGCAGGCCGTCCGCGGGCTGGTCGCACGCGACGCGGCGGACGGGGTGGCGCGCGCGGCGGGCGACGCGTCCCGGGAGGTGCGGATCGCCGTCGCGCACGGGCTCGGCACGATCGGCGCCCCGGCGTCCGCCGCCGTCCTCGGCCGCCTCGTCGGCGACGCCGACGACCTCGTGCGCGCCGCCGCCTTCGAGGCCCTCGCGGCCGTCGGATGCCCGCCGCCGCTGGACGCGGCCGCGGCCGCGGCGCTGCACGACCCGGCGTGGCAGGTCCGCGCAGGCGCCGCGCGGGGCCTCGCGGGGGCCGGCCCGGGCGCCGCGTCCGTGCCGCTGATCAAGGCGCTGGACGACCCGCACCTCGACGTCCGCAAGGCCGCCGTGATCGCGCTGTCGGCCCAGCCGCGCACGGCCGAGACCACCGAGGCGCTGAGGGCCGCCCGGTCCGACCCGGACGCCGACGTGCGCGCCTACGCCCGCCGGGCCCTCACCTCCTGACCCGCCGGGCGCTCCCCTGACCCGTCAGGGGAGCGCCGCCAGGGCCAGCAGCGCGGCGGTCGTGGCGATCTCCACCAGCGCGCCGAGGACGTCGCCGGTGACGCCGCCCAGCCGCCGGACGGCGTGCCGGAGCATCAGCAGCGCGGCGGCCAGGCCGATCACGACCGCCGCGAGCCCGTGCAGGGCGCCGCCGGGGCCGCCGGACGCCGCTCCGGCGGCCCCGGCGGCCGCCAGCACCGCGACGGTCGCGACGAGCGCGCCGCGCGCCGGGACGGTCCCCGCGACCAGCGCCCCCAGCCCGCCCGGACGGGCCGCCGGAACCCCCTCCCGGCACGCCCACGGCAGCGCCAGCCGCCCCGTCACCCCGGCGATCAGCGCGGCGACCGACGCGTGCGGCGCCGACGCCAGCGCCGCGACCTGGACCAGCACGACGAGCAGCAGCGTCACGACGCCGAACGGGCCGATGTCCGACCGCTTCATGATCGCCAGCGCGTCCTCGGCGGGCCGGCCGCTGCCCAGGCCGTCCGCGAGGTCGGCGAGGCCGTCCAGGTGCAGCGCCCGCGTGAGCACCGCCGCCGCGCCCACCGCGAGCGCCGCGGCGAGCAGGCCGGACAGGTCCAGCGCGCCGCCAAGTAGCAGCACCAGCGCGGCGGCGCCGCCGGTGAGTAGCCCGACGAGCGGCGCCGCCAGCATCGCCGCCCGCCCCGTGGCCCGGTTCACCTCGGGCGTCCGCAGCGGAACGACCGTGAGCAGCGTCACCGCCAGCCGCGGCCCCGCCCCGGCGCCCCTCACGGCAGCTCCAGGACGCGGCCCGCCACCACCAGCGCCGCCTCCTCCGACTCGGCGGCGAGCCGCTGGTTCACTAGCCCGAGCATGTCGCGGAACGCCCGCCCCGACGGGGTCGCGGGCACCAGCGACAGCCCGACCTCGTCGGACACCGCGACCACCCGGGCCGCGGTGCCGCGCCACGCCTCGACCAGCGCGTCCAGGCGCGGCAGCACCCGCCGCGGGTCGTCCCACGCGCCCGCCTCGTCCATCGCCGCCGCCAGCCACGTCCCGATCCCGTCCACCAGCACGGCCCCGGACGCCGACGCCAGCACGCCCGCCAGGTCGGTCGTCTCGGCCGTCCGCCACCAGGCGGGACGGCGGTCCCGGTGCGCCTCGACCCGCGCGCTCCACTCCGGATCGTCGTCGCGGACCGGGCCCGTCGCCGCGTAGAGGACGTCGGGGCAGCCCGCGAGCCGCAGCTCCGCCTCCGCCGACTTGCCCGACCGCGACCCGCCGAGCAGCAGCGTCCGGAACGGGCCGTCCTGCGGCCGGACCCAGAACGCCATCCGCCGCTCCAGCTCCGCCGGCGACGGCATCCGGTGGTCCACGTGGACGGCCATGACGCGCGTATCGGCCGTCACCGCGCCGATGCGGCGCAGGTACCCGAGATGCTCGGGAGAGCCCGCCAGATCGAGCAGGACGGCGTCGTAGCGCGCGTCCGGCACGGGCTCCGGCCGGGCGTCCGGTCCGGCCGCCACCAGCACCCGGCCGCCGCCTTTGGCCCGCACGTCGAAGCCGCCGGGGACCCGCGACCGGGGAAGGTCCTCGGCCGGGACGCCGTCGAGGAGCACGGTGACCGGTTCGTGCCGCACCCCGGCGGCCCGGAGCCGCCCGCAGGACGCGCAGCGGCACCCGTCGCCGGGCCAGCCGCCCGGCGCGGCGATACCGCGGAGTTCGATGTCCATAACGGTCCGAAACTCTACGGGCCCGCCTGGATACGCTCACCTGGAAGGATCACGACCTCCCGGCAGAAGGAGACCCCCGGTGGGCAACCCCCCGACCCCGCCCTGGCCGGACCAGGGGCCGCAGCCGCCCTACGGCCCCCCTCCCGTGCCGCCGAACGGCCCCGCGCCCATGCCGCCGGGCGCCCCGCCGGCGCCGCCGATCACCGTGCCCCCGCCCGGCGGGCCGCCCTGGCGGCCCGGCCCACCGCCCCCGCCGCGCCGCGGCCCGGGCCTGCTGATCGCGCTGATCGGCGGTGGACTCGTGCTCGTGCTCATCGCGGTCGCCGTCGTCGTCGTGCTCACCAGCGGCGACGGCAAGGACGGCGGGGACCGCGCCGACGGCGGCTCCGGCGGGACGGGCTTCCAAGCGGGCCGGATCGCCGGCGGCGCGGAGGCGGTCCCGAACCCCGACGGCAGCCTCACCATGGCCAGGCCGGGCGTCACGTCCCCGGTCGTCGACATCTACGAGGACTTCTCCTGCCCGCCCTGCGGCAACTTCGACCGCACCAACGACCCGATGCTCAAGCAGGTGGCCGTCGCGGGCGAGGCGAAGGTCGTCTTCCACCCGATGGTCATCTTCGGGGAGGGCACCGAACCGCAGCACGGCAACTCCACGCGGGCCGCGTCCGCGCTGCGCTGCGTCCGCGAGGGCGCGCGCTGGCTGTCCTACCAGGACGCCCTCTACGCGCACCAGCCGTCCGAGAGCACCGAGGGGTACGCGACCTCCGACCTGCTCGCCTGGGCCGCGCCCCTCGGGCTGACCGGCGACGACTTCAAGAACTGCGTCACCGGCCAGCGGTACGCCTCGGACGTCGGGCGGGTCAGCCGGTCGTACATCTCGTCCGGCGTCCAGGGGACGCCGTCCGTCCGGGTGAACGGACGGCTGCTCGCCTCGTCCGACACCCAGACGCCGGACGCCCTGCGGCGCGCCATCGAGGCCGCCTCCTGACCGGAACGGCTAGTCTCACCCGCGACGAGGGAGGTCGAGCGCGATGGCGTGGAACTGGCGTTTGGAGAAGGCCGACGGCCGGACGGTCGGCACGTCCGAGGAGACCTTCACCACCCAGTCGGACGCGGAGAGCTGGCTGGGCGAGAACTGGCGGGGCCTGCGCGCCGGCGAGGTCGACAAGGTGACGCTGCTGGACGGCGAGACCGTCGTCTACGAGATGAGCCTGCACGACCCGGAGTGACACCGGACGGCCCGCCGGGGCCGGAAGGGCCCGCACGGAGAGCGGAAGGGGCCGCGGGACGGGCGTCCCGCGGCCCCTTCGCCGTCCGGCGCGCCTCAGCTCACGGCCGGGTGCGCGGGCTGACGGTCTTGGACGCGTCGCGGATCACCGCGTCGCCGAGCACCTCGTCGATGCGCTTCAGCACGTCGGCGTCCAGCTTCACCCCGGCCGCCTTCACGTTGTCGCCGACCTGTTCCGGCCGCGACGCCCCGACGATCGCCGCCGACACGTTCGGGTTCTGCAGCGTCCACGCGATCGCCAGCTGCGCCATCGACAGCCCGAGGTCGTCGGCGATCGGCTTCAGGTTCTGCACGCGGGTCAGCAGGTCGTCGTTCAGGTAGCGCTTGATCATGTCGGCGCCGCCCTTGTCGTCGGTGGCGCGCGACCCCTCCGGCAGCGGCTGCCCCGGCTTGTACTTGCCGGTCAGCACGCCCTGCGCGATCGGCGACCAGACGATCTGGCCGATCCCCTCGCGCTCGCACACCGGGACGACCTCCTCCTCGATGACCCGCCACAGCATCGAGTACTGCGGCTGGCTCGACACGATCCGGTCGAACCCCATCTCGTCGGCGATCTTCAGGGCGCGCTCGATCTCCTCGGCCCGCCACTCCGACACGCCGACGTACAGCACCTTGCCCTGCCGGACGAGGTCGTCGAACGCGCGGAGGGTCTCCTCCAGCGGCGTCTCGTTGTCGAACCGGTGGGCCTGGTAGAGGTCCACGTAGTCGGTGCCGAGGCGGCGCAGCGAGCCGTTGATCGACTCCATGATGTGCTTGCGGGACAGGCCCCGGTCGTTCACGCCGGGCCCGGTGGGCCAGTAGACCTTCGTGAAGATCTCCAGCCCCTCGCGGCGCTGCCCCTTCAGGGCGCGTCCGAGGACCTCCTCGGCGCGCGTCCCGGCGTAGACGTCCGCGGTGTCGAAGGTGGTGATCCCCTCGTCGAGGGCCGCGCGCACGCACGCGCGCGCCGCGTCCTCCTCGACCTGGGAGCCGTGGGTGAGCCAGTTGCCGTACGCGATCTCGCTGATCTTCAGACCGCTCCGGCCCAGGTATCGGAACTCCATGCCCACGACCCTAGCCCGGCGGAGATCGCCGCCGGTCCGGGCGGGGGCGCCGCGGGCGGAACGGTCCCGGGACGCGAGCGGCGCGAGGGGCGCCGGCGGCGTCCCGTCAGACCTTGTCCTTCTCGCCGATCTTGACCTGCGGGCCGGGCATCCGCAGCCGGCGGATCTGCATCGCGCGCATCGCCGCGTAGAGCCCGACGCCCTTGGTGTCCTCGTCCGGGTGCCGCTCGGCGGCGAGCTTCTTCACGCCCCGGCTCAGGATCAGGCCCTCGCCGAACACCACGACCAGCAGCAGCGGCGGCGCGAACAGCACCAGCAGCTTGGCCGCCGGGATCGGCAGCAGGCTCAGCAGCACGATCGCGAACATCGCGTACATCAGGTACGAGCCGAAGGTGCGGCGCGCGTCCACGTAGTTGCGGGCGAGCCGCCGGACCGGGCCCTTGTCCCGCTTGAGGAGGTACTTCTCGTCGCCCCGGGCCATGCCGGCGCGGGCGCGCTCGCGCTCGCCCGCCTGCCGCTCCCGCACCTTCTTGTACGCCTCCTTGCGCGTGGAGGGCGCGGTGATCGGCTGGCGGCGGCGCTTCTCGGCCTCGCTCCGCTTCGGCGTGGGCCGCCCCTTGCCTCCCGGCTTCGGCGTTACTACCTGAGGAGGATTCGGCGGGGCTTCCGGGGTACGACGCTTGAACACGGGGTCAGCCTACCGGCTGCGAACATCGTGGCTGCCTCGCGCGTTAACGCGTAGGGTGATAAGAACCCCAGCAGTGGTCATTGAGCCCAGTATGCGACTGAGGCACAGCACGAAGGGACCGGCGCCGCGCGATGAGCGTGATGAAAAGAATGTCGATGATCTTCAAGGCCAAGGCCAACAAGGCCCTGGACCGGGCCGAGGATCCTCGCGAGACGCTCGACTACTCCTACCAGCGCCAGCTGGAGATGCTGCAGAAGGTCCGTCGGGGGGTCGCCGACGTCGCCACCTCGCGCAAGCGTCTCGAGCTGCAGATCAACCAGCTCGAGCAGCAGCAGAACAAGCTGACGGACCAGGGCAAGAAGGCGCTGCAGGTGGGCCGCGAGGACCTCGCCCGCGAGGCGCTGACCCGCCGGTCCGGGCTGGACTCCCAGCTGAACGACCTGCGCGCGCAGTACCAGCAGCTGCAGGGCGAGGAGGAGAAGCTCACGCTCGCCTCCCAGCGGCTGCAGGCCAAGGTCGACTCCTTCCGCACCCGCAAGGAGACGATCAAGGCGACGTACACCGCCGCCGAGGCGCAGACCAAGATCAATGAGGCGTTCTCCGGCATCTCCGAGGAGATGGGCGACGTCGGCCTGGCCATCCAGCGCGCCGAGGAGAAGACCGAGAACATGAAGGCGCGCGCCGGCGCCATCGACGAGCTGCTCGCCTCCGGCGCGCTCGAGGACTTCTCCGGCCCCCGCGACGACATCCAGGCCGAGCTCGACCGGATGGGCTCCGGCCCCGGCGTCGACCTCGAGCTGGAGCGGCTGAAGGCCGAACTCGGCCAGGGCCCGGCGCCCAAGGAGCTGAACCAGGGCTCGCCCACCGCGCAGCCCCAGCAGCAGCAGCACGACACCCCGCAGCAGGCCCCGTGGCCGCAGCAGCCCGGGGGTGCGCAGTGATCGTCCGTCTCATGGGCGAGGGGCAGCTGGACGTCGCCGACGGCGACCTGGCCGCGCTCAACACCCTCGACGGCGAACTCGAGTCGGCCATCGAGGCCGGCGACGAGACGGCGTTCCGCGCCGCGCTGCACGCCCTGCTGGAGAGCGTGCGCAAGGTCGGCAAGCCGCTGCCGGCCGACAGCCTGGCGCCGTCCGAGCTCATCCTGCCGCCGGCGGACGCGGCGATCGACGAGGTGCGCGCCATGCTCGGCGACGAGGGGCTGATCCCGGACTAGATCCCTGGCCGCCCCGCCGGGCGGCCAGGGGCCGGTCGTCCTCCAGGACGATTCGCGCGGGACTCCGGGGGTGCCTGGCACAAAAACCGGGGCTCGCGCGTTCTCACAAGTGAATCGGGGAAAGAAAACTGGGGGTTGCCGGATGGCCTCGACGCGTTACGCCTCCGACCGGGGGCTGACGTCACGCATGCTCGTGACCATGTTCCTGCTGGGACTGGTCTACGTCGTCTTCGTGACGGCCTTCTTCGTGATCGCTCCGAAGTTCGGGGTGATCGCTCTCGTCATCGCGCTGGCGTTCCTGTTCGCGCAGTACTTCTTCTCCGACAAGCTGACGATGTTCGCCATGCACGGCCGGGAGGTCTCGCCGGAGGAGGCGCCCGAGCTGCACGGCGTGATCGACCGCATCTGCGCCATGTCGGACGCGCCGAAGCCGCGCGTCGCCGTCGCCGACACCGACGTGCCGAACGCGTTCGCGACCGGCCGCAACCAGAAGAAGGCCGTGGTCTGCGTGACCACCGGGCTGCTGCGCAGGCTCGACCCCGTCGAGCTGGAGGGCGTGCTCGCCCACGAGATGGCGCACGTCGCGCACAAGGACGTCGCGGTCATGACGATCGCCTCGTTCCTCGGCATCTGCGCCGGCCTGATCACCCGCTTCGGCCTGGAGTGGGGCCTGTGGGGCGGCTTCAACCGCCGCGACAACGACCAGAACACCGGCCTGATCCTGCTCGCCGTGGTCGCGGTGAGCGCCGTGGCCTACGCGGTCAGCTTCCTGCTCACCCGGGCGCTGTCGCGCTACCGGGAGCTGTCGGCCGACCGGGCCGCCGCGCTGCTGACCGGCCGCCCGTCCGCGCTGGCCAGCGCGCTGACCAAGGTGTCCGGGGAGATCGCCCGGATCCCGACCAACGACCTGCGCTCGGCGCAGGCGTTCAACGCCTTCTTCTTCACCCCGGCGTTCGGCAAGGGCTTCACGATCTCGCACCTGTTCTCGACGCACCCGTCGCTGGACAAGCGGCTCGCGCAGCTGTCGAAGATCTCCGACCAGCTCAGCAGGGGAGTCTGACCCGTGGGTTTCCTGGACACGCTGCTCGGCCGGTCCAAGCCGGTCAAGCCGGACCTCGACCAGCTCTTCGGGCTGTCCACGGCGGCGATCACGCTGGAGGCCGCGACCGGGTTCAAGCCGACCGGCCTCGGCTCCGTCTGCTTCCGGGCGGCCGAGGGCGGCGCGTTCGCGCGGCTCCAGGCCGACGTCCAGGAGCTGCTCGACGCCGACGAGGGGCCGAAGGTCGAGATCAGCAACGACTCCTACGGGTACACGTGGCTGCTCGCGACGCACCCGCCGGAGGAGCTGCCGGACCTGGTCACCGACCTGCACGCGGTGAACTCCACGCTGGAGTCGGGCGGGTTCGGCCCGCACCTGCTGTGCTCGCTCGCGGGCTTCCGCGGCCCGGAGGGGCAGCGGCTCGCGCTGGTCTACCTGTACAAGCGCGGCACCTTCTACCCGTTCGCGCCGCTGCCCGGCGACAAGCGGGACAACGCCCTGGAGCTGCAGGTGCGCGGCGCGGTCGGCGCCGACCTGCCGTTCGAGGCGGACCTCGGCCGCTGGTTCCCGGTGTGGGGCGCCCCCGGCCTGTGACGGGCCGCCCCCGCGGACCCGGTTCCGGGACGCCCTGATCTATGGGCCGATGCGGGGTATGTCTGTGATCTGAACGTCCACGGTCGGTTCATGCGGGAGGCGTAATGACCGGACGTCCCTGGGACCATGCCCGCCACTGCGCCGCGCTGGAGGCGGAGGCCGCCGCGTTCGCGGAGGTCGCGGCGGGCGCCGGCCTCGACGAGCCCGTGCCGTCCTGCCCCGGCTGGTCCGTCGCCGAGCTGGTCCGCCATCTCGGCGCCATGCACCGGTGGGCGGGCGGCACCGTCCGGGTGGGGGCTCCGCGCCGGCTCAGCCTGCGCGAGCTGGGCGTCTCGTTCCCGGTGGTGCCGGGCGACCACCTGCCCTGGTATACCGAGGGCGCCGGACGGCTCCTGGAGATCCTGCGGGCGGCCGACCCGGACGCGCCCGTGTGGGCGTGGGGCGTCGACCAGCACGTCCGCTTCTGGTCCCGGCGGATGCTGTTCGAGACCGCCGTGCACCGCGCCGACCTGGAGATCGCCTGCGGCCGGACGCCCGCCGTCGCGCCCGACGCGGCCGCCGACGGGACGGACGAGCTGCTGGAGAACCTGGAGCGGGCCGCCGCGTTCGCGCCGAAGGTGGAGAACCTGCGCGGCGACGGCGAGGTGCTGGCGTTCGACGCCGCCGACATCGGCTCCCGCTGGCTGTTCCGCCTCCTGCCGGACCGCTTCGAGTGGAGCCGCCACGACGCCCCGGACGGCGGCCCCGGCGGCGCCGACGCGACCGTCCGCGGCGCCGCCTCGGACGTCTTCCTGTTCCTGTGGGGCCGCCGCAAGCTCGGCGACTCCGCCCTGGAGTTCTCCGGCAACGACGACCTGCTCGTCCACTGGGTGGAAAACTCTGCGATCTGACCGGGGCAAGGCCTCGACCACCGCGCGAGCGCGTTATCTGACCGGCGGGGCGACGCCGGAGGCGAGCCCAGCCGGGAAGCTCGCGAAGCGAGGTCGCGCTCGCCCAAGCCTGGTCAGGGGCGAGCCGCCAGGCGAGCCCCCTGGGCCAGGGTTGTTAAGGCAGTGCGAGCATCTGGTCGAGGGCGGCTCGGGCGTTGCGGGCGGTGTCCTCGTCGACCGTGATCACGTTCTCGACCTCGCCGCGCACGAGCGACTCCAGCGACCACACCAGGTGCGGCAGGTCGATGCGGTTCATCGTGGAGCAGTAGCAGACGGTCTTGTCGAGGAACATGACGTTCTTGTCCGGGTGGGCGTTCGCGAGGCGCCGGACGAGGTTCAGCTCGGTGCCGACCGCCCACGACGTGCCGGGGTCGGCGGCCTCGATCGTCCTGATGATGTACTCGGTGGAGCCGATCTGGTCGGCGGCCGTGACGACCTCGTGCCGGCACTCGGGGTGGACGAGCACGTTGACGCCGGGCACGCGCGCGCGGACCTCGTCCACCGACTCCTTGGTGAACCGGCCGTGCACCGAGCAGTGGCCGCGCCAGAGGATCATCTTGGCGTCGCGCAGCTGCTCGTGGGTGAGGCCGCCCTCGCGGCGGTGCGGGCTGTAGACGACGCAGTCGTCCAGCGAGAAGCCCATCTCCAGGACGGCGGTGTTGCGGCCGAGGTGCTGGTCGGGCAGGAACAGCACCTTCTTGCCCTTGGAGTACGCCCAGTCGAGGGCGCGCTTGGCGTTGGACGAGGTGCACACCACGCCGCCGTGCCGGCCGACGAAGCCCTTGATGTCGGCGGAGGAGTTCATGTAGGTGACCGGGACGACGTCGTCGGCGACGCCCGCGTCCTCCAGCACCTCCCAGCAGTCCTCGACCTGGTCGAAGGTCGCCATGTCGGCCATGGAGCAGCCGGCGCCGAGGTCGGGCAGGATCACCTTCTGGTGCGGCGCGGTGAGGATGTCGGCGGACTCGGCCATGAAGTGCACGCCGCAGAACACGATGTAGGGCGCCTCGGGGCGCGCGGCGGCCTGCTGCGCGAGCTTGAACGAGTCGCCGGTGACGTCGGCGAACTGGATGACCTCGTCGCGCTGGTAGTGGTGGCCGAGGACGAACACCCGGTCGCCGAGGGCCGCCTTGGCGGCGCGGGCCCGCTCGACCAGCGCGGGGTCGGACGCCGCGGGCAGCTCGCCCGGGCAGTCCACGCCGCGCTCGCTGGCCGGGTCGGAGCCCTCGCCCAGGAGCAGCAGCGGAAGGTCGCGCACTGGGGTGGTCACGGGAGTCTCCCTCCTGCGACGGGACTTATCGTCGCTCTGACGACTAATGATGGCACACCATCGCGGCGGGGGAGGTGTGACGTAGGCCGCACCGCTCCGCGGCGTTAAACATGGGCGATACGCGGAATGGGCTTGTGGCGAGGTACGTTGTCCTACGGGAAGAGGCGTAAGTCGTCCTCGAGGACAAGCGACAGTCCGCCGCATCGCGGCGCAGCGAGACCCGGGAGCTGAACACATGACGGTTTCAGGCGAGACCACGCAGGAGACCACGCAGCAGGGCGTCATCCTCACCGACGCCGCCGCCGAGAAGGCCAGGGGCCTGCTCGAGCAGGAGGGCCGCGACGACCTTGCGCTGCGTGTCGCCGTGCAGCCGGGCGGCTGCTCCGGCCTGATCTACCAGCTCTTCTTCGACGAGCGGGAGATGGACGGCGACCAGATCCAGGACTTCGGCGGGCTGAACGTGCGCGTCGACCGGATGAGCGCGCCCTACCTCACCGGCGCCACCATCGACTTCGTCGACACGATCGAGAAGCAGGGCTTCACGATCGACAACCCGAACGCGTCGGGCTCCTGCGCCTGCGGCGACTCCTTCAACTGACGGAGCACCGCCGGCCCGCGGGCCGGCGGAGGGGCGGCCGGACGGACACGTCCGGACCGCCCCTTTCGCATGCCCGACCGCCCCGCCGGGATGCGCACCCGCCGCGTCGTGTGGTCCGATGGGAAGTAGTCTTTCCGGGTTGAAACAGCCGGTGACAAGCCGGACGACCACGACGAGGAGAGCGACGCGTGCGCATCGCCGTGACTGGCTCCATTGCGACCGACCATCTGATGACCTTCCCCGGAAGGTTCTCCGACCAGCTCCTGCCCGACCAGCTCGACCGGGTCTCGCTGTCCTTCCTGGTGGACGAGCTGGAGATCCGCCGCGGCGGCGTCGCCGCGAACATCTGCTTCGGGATGGGCAGCCTCGGCAAGGAGTCCATCCTCGTCGGCTCCGTCGGCGACGACTTCGCCGACTACCGCTCCTGGCTGGACCGGCACGGCGTCGACACCGCCTCCGTGCACGTGTCCGAGCTGCACCACACCGCCCGGTTCCTGTGCACCACCGACCAGGACCAGAACCAGATCGCCTCCTTCTACACCGGCGCGATGAGCGAGGCCCGCTCCATCGAGCTCGGCCCGGTCGCCGACCGCGTCGGCGGGCTCGACCTCGTGCTGATCAGCGCGAACGACCCGGAGGCCATGCTCCGGCACACCGACGAGTGCCGCTCGCGCGGCATCCCGTTCGCCGCCGACCCGTCCCAGCAGCTCGCCCGGATGGACGGCGCGGACGTCCGCCGCCTCCTCGACGGCGCCGCGTACCTGTTCAGCAACGAGTACGAGAAGGCGCTGTTCGAGGAGAAGACCGGCTGGTCGGGCGAGGAGGTGCTGTCCCGGGTCGGGATCCGCGTCACCACCCTCGGCGCCAAGGGCGTCGTCATCGACCGGCAGGGGGAGGAGGGCCTGCACGTGCCCTGCGTCCCCGTCGAGAACGTCGTGGACCCGACCGGCGTCGGCGACGCGTTCCGCTCCGGCTTCCTGTCGGCGACGGCCTGGGGCCTGCCGCTGGAGCGCGCCGCGCAGGTCGGCAGCACCGTCGCCGCGCACGCCCTGGAGGCCGCCGGCCCGCAGGAGTACACGCTGTCGCGGCGGGCGTTCCTCGACCGGCTCTCCGCGGCCTACGGCGCCGGCGCCGCCGCCGACGTCGAGCCGCACCTCGCCTGCCCCAACCCGTGAGCGGCGCGTGGGGGGGCGGGGGGCGGCCGGGGGGGCCCCCCCCCGCCCGGGCCGCGCCCGGGGGCGCGCCCCCGCCCACCCCCGGGCACCCCCCCCCGCCCACGCCACCCCCCCCCCGGATAAGAACAAAATCACCCCACGGAGCACCGCCGGGGAG
>NZ_JBEPCJ010000068.1:0-58641 GCF_040299565.1 Spirillospora sp. NPDC000708 | reverse complement strand
CGACTTCGCTCCTATCAGGGGCCTCGCCGCGTCACCGCCCACCTCAGCCCACCGCAACCACCTTGTGACCAGCACGATCAAGCTGGAAAAGGCTCAGTGTGGTGGCGCCTCGTCGTCGACTGGTTCGAGGCCCGGAATCGTCCGGGGCCACCCGAGTCGTCCTTCCAACGGGCGCCCCCGGCGTCGTGGACGCACTGGCAGTCGGGTCCGTGCGCGTCGCGATGCCGGACGATCAGAAACTGCAGGGCGAGCTGGTTGACGCGGTAGTCGTTCGGCCGCCAGCCGGTCGGTCTCGGCTTGGCGGTTCTGGGAGAGCAGGATCAGCGGGGCCGCGTAGGCGGCCTGGGTGGAGAACACCAGGTTGAGCAGGATGAACGGGTAGGGGTCCCAGCGCAGGAGTGCGCCCAGCAGGTTGAGGGCTGTCCAGGCGGCCACGATGAGGGTCTGCACGATGATGAACCGCCACGACCCGAATACGGCGGTGACCGAGTCAGCCAACCACTCCCCGCGGGTGCGCTGCTCGTAACGGCGCCGGTTGGCCGGATGCAGATGGGTGCGCCGCCGACGGGCGGTCATCGCGGTGGCGGGACGGGAGACCGCCCCGCCTCCACCGCAGTGGCGAGGCGGGGCCGGTGTCCTGATGGGGATGGAGTCGACTGGCCGCGTGGCTCGGGGGGTGCACCCGAGCGTGAGCGACGGAGTTCCGGGTGGGGGCCTTCTCAGGTGCCGGCAAGGAGAGCAGGAGGGTCCACGACCGCGGTCGTGGCGGGTTGCGGGGCGCCGTTCGGCGTGACGGCGGCGACGGCGGCAGTCTTCTCGCGGGCGAGGAAGGCGCCGAGTTCGGCGATGGTGGTCATCAGCGGCGCGGGGAACACCACGGTGCTGTTCTTGTCCACCCCGATCTCCACCAGGCTCTGCAGGTTCCGCAGTTGCAGAGCCAGGGGGTGGGCCATCATCGTGTCCGAGGCGTCGCCGAGGGCGGCGGCGGCCAGCGACTCGCCCTCCGCACTGATGATCTTGGCGCGCTTCTCCCGCTCGGCCTCGGCCTGCTTGGCCATGGCGCGTTTCATGGTCTCGGGGAGCTGGATGTCCTTCAGCTCGACCAGGCTCACCTCCACGCCCCAGGCGATGGTGGTGACGTCGAGGATCTCGCGGATGTCGGCGTTGATGCGGTCGGTCTCCGACAGCGTCTGGTCCAGGGTGTGCTGCCCGACCACCTTGCGCAGCGTGGTCTGGGCGATCTGGTCGATCGCGGCGCGGACGTTCTCGATCGCCACGACCGACTTCACCGCGTCGGCCACCCGGTAGTAGGCCACTGCCGAGACGTCCACGCTGACGTTGTCACGGGTGATGATGCCCTGCGACTGGATCGGCATCGTGACGATCCGCAGCGTCACCCGCCGCATCACGTCCACCACCGGAATGATCAGACGCAGCCCCGGCTCGCGGACGCCGCGGACCCGGCCGAGCCGGAACAACACCCCCTGCTCGTACTGCTTGACGATCCGCACCGCCATCGCGAGCAGCAACAGCACCACCAGCACCACGATCACGACAACGGCGATCAGGATTCCCATCGGACGCTCCGTTTCGTGGGGATCCGGGCCTGGACGGGCCGTGGAAGACCCCGACTACAGCCAATCCCCCGCGTCCGTCAGGGGATACCGCCGATATGGGCTGAACCGATCACCGCGGCCGATCACCGCGCGGGGGCGAGGGGGATCGGCCGCCGGCGGGTCAGCCGGTCGGCTGGTCGACGGTGGCGAGCCAGCCGAGCCGTTCGGACATGGCGCGGGCGCAGGCGACGACGGCGCGGACGTGGTCGGAGTCGTCGGCGGCGCGCCACAGGATCGACCAGGGGTAGAACGAGGCGGGGTCGGTGAGGGGCCGCCATATCGTCCCGGGGAGGGCGGAGATGCAGGAGGAGGGCACGCAGTACAGGCAGCGGCGCTGGGCGACCAGGGTGGACGCGGCGCGGATGCTGTCGACGGTGCCCTGGTGCACCGTCGGGGTGAAGCCGGCGGCGCGGCACATCTCGACGGTGAACTGGTTGAACTCCGGTGCCTTCATCTCCTCGGCGAGGAGCAGTGGCTCGCGGGCGAGGGCTTCGACGGGCACCGCGTCCAGGTCGGCGAACCGGTGTCCGCGGGGGACCAGGACGCCGAGGCGGTCCCGGCGGAACAGGTGCGAGGCGATCCCGCTGGGTGCCTGTGCGGCGCGGCCGATGCCCACGTCCAGGCGCCCGTCGACGAGTTGCTGGTACTGCTCGGGAACCCCGACCTCCACTTGGTGGATCACCAGATCCGGATAGCGCGCCTGGGCCTCGTGCAGGATCTGGGGCATCGAGTCGTAGCTGGCGTCGATGATGCCGACCCGCAACGCCGGCGAGGTGCCCTGCGCGGTCCGGGCGACCTCGGCGGCGCGCTCCACGTGGGCGAGGATCTGCCGCGCCTCGACCAGGAACGCCGCCCCCGCCGCCGTCAGGGCGACGTAGTGCGTGGTGCGCTCCAGCAGGCGTACGCCCAGTTCCCTTTCCAGCCGCTGTACCTGCTGGCTCAGCGCCGACTGCACGATGTGCTCGCGGGCCGCCGCGCGGCCGAAGTTGAGCTCCTCGGAGACGGCGACGAAATAGCGGAGCTGGCGCAGTTCCACGTCTCCCGCCTTCCGGGCCGGAACAGCTGGACCCCTCCGAGTAGCGTACAGCGCGGTCCGCGCTGGATTTCCGCGTCGCGAGCTGACGGTTATCGCCGCCACTGATGACCCTGGTCCGTATTGCCCGGTTCGGTCCGGCCGAAGAGCGGGTTCAACTGGTGGTGGACGCCTTCCACGCGCCCGAGCCCGCCGGCGGCTTCCGAGCCGGTCGTCCCTCGCCGGAGGGCATCTACGTGAAATCGAGGACCATGACCACGATCGTGAGCGCAGGCGACGCCCGCGGCGGCGCACCGGACCGGACCGACGCCGGAGGGCGTGTGCGGGGCAGCGACTACGCGGGGCTGTCACGGCAGGTGAAGCGGGCCGGTCTGCTGGCGCGGCGTCCCGGCTACTACTGGGTCAAGGCCGCGACGAATCTGCTGTTCCTCGCCGCGGGCTGGACCGCCTTCGTGCTGGTCGGCCCGTCCTGGTGGCAGCTCGCGGTCGCGGCGTTCCTGGCGGCCGCGTTCACCCAGACCGCGTTCCTCGGCCACGACGCGGGCCACCAGCAGATCTCCGGTTCCAAGCGGGTCAACGTCCTGCTGGGACGGCTGCACGGCAACCTGCTGGTCGGCCTCGGCTACGGCTGGTGGGTCGCCAAGCACAACCGGCACCACGCCCACCCCAACCAGGTCGGCCGCGATCCCGACATCGCCACCGGCGCGATCGCCTTCACCCGCGAGAACGCCGAGGCCCGCGGCGCTCTCGGTGTATGGCTGGCCCGCCGCCAGGCCTGGCTGTTCTTCCCGATGCTGCTCCTGGAAGGCTTCCATCTGCACCTGGCGAGCGTCCGGGCACTGGTCGGGCATGGCCCGACCTCCCGGGCGAACACGCCGGGAACGACGCGGCTGGTCGAGGCCGGCCTGCTGCTCGTCCATGCCGCCGGGTACCTCACCGTGCTGTTCTGGGTGCTGGCCCCGGTCCAGGCCGTGGGCTTCCTCCTGCTCCAGCAAGGGCTCTTCGGGCTCTACCTGGGCTGCTCGTTCGCCCCCAACCACAAGGGCATGCCGATCTTCGACAGGGAGCACGGGGCCGACTTCCTGCGCCGGCAAGTGCTGACCGCGCGCAACATCCGCGGCGGCCGGATCACCGACTTCGTGCTCGGCGGGCTGAACTACCAGATCGAGCACCACCTCTTCCCCTCCATGCCCCGCCCCAACCTGCGCCGCGCCCACACCCTCGTGCGCGCGTTCTGCGCCCATCACGACATCGCCTACTGCGAGACGAGCCTCACCGGCTCCTACGTCCGGGTACTGCGTCACCTGCACGCGGTCGGCGGTCCCCTGCGCCCGGAACTGGAGTACTGACCCGGGGGCGACACGGCCCCCGGAAGGGGAGGTTCGATGAACCACAAGATGAGGGTCCGCGCCATGGCCTCGAGCGTGCCGCACAGCCCCAACGGCTCGGCGCCCCGCTGCGAGCATCTGGACGGCCTGACGCCCGTCGCGCCACGATCACGCGGTTGCGCGGCGTGTGAGGCGCGGGGCGACCGGTGGACGGCGCTACGGCTCTGCCTGACCTGCGGCTGGGTGGCCTGCTCCGACGACTCGCCGCGCCGGCACGCGCGGGCGCATTACCAGGAGACCGACCATCCGCTCGCCGCCGCCATGGAGCCGGGATCGACCTGGAGATGGTGCTACGTCCACGAACGTCGCGTCTAACGGTCCCGATACGTGGAGTTACCGTCCGTGCCGGAGGGCACATAGATCGGTGTGGGGGAACTGAACGGGCCCGGGGACGCGGTGGATCGCAGCGAATGCTTCGGTGAGCGGCTGCTGGGACAGCTGCTGGACCGGGCGCACGAGATGCCGCCCCAGCTCATCGCGCCGCTGGTGGCCGAGGAGGTCCGCGCGATCGGCGGCCGGGACGTCTCGATCCTCTTGCAGGACTACGCCCAGCTGACGCTGGTGCCGCTGCCGGGCCGCGGCCTCACCGACGGTGAACCGCTGCCGCTGGAGGGCTCGGCGGCCGGGCGCGCGTTCCTGTCGGAGACCATCGTCGAGCAGCGGCAGGCCGATGGCGTGCGGATGTTCCTGCCGCTGCTGGACGGCAGTGACGAGATCGGCGTGATGTCGCTGACCCTCGACAGCGTCGACGACGACGACCGCCGGCTGCTGCGGCGGCTCGCGGGCCTGGTCGCCGACATGCTGGTGACCAAGAACAACTACACCGACCAGTTCCTGCGGGCGCGGCGGCGCGCGCCGATGAGCGTGCCCGCGGAGATCCAGTGGTCCCTGCTGCCCCCGCTCACCATGACGACCCCGCAGGTCGCCGTCGCCGGAATCCTCGAACCCGCCTACGACGTCGCCGGCGACAGCCTCGACTACGCCCTCAACGACGACGTCCTGCACCTGGCCATGATCGACGCGATGGGCCACGGCCTGAACGCCGCCGTCCTGGCCACCGTCGCCGTGGGCGCCTACCGGCACGCCAGGCGCGCCGAAGCCGGCCTCGCCGAGCTGTACGCGTTCATGGACACCGCGATCGACCAGCAGTTCGGCCCCGACCACTTCGTCACCGCGCAGATGATGCGCTTGAACATCGGGACCGGCCACCTGGAATGGGTCAACGCCGGTCACCCGGCCCCCCTGCTGATCCGCGACCACGAGGTCATCTGCGCGCTGGAAGGCCACGGGACGCTGCCTGTCGGCTTCGGGGGATCGACGCCCTTGATCAACCACCGGCGGCTCCGTCCCGGCGACCGGGTGCTGGCCTACACCGACGGCCTCATCGAAGAGCACACCACCGGCGGGCAGCAGTTCGGCGAGGAACGCCTGATCGCCACGATCGAACGCGTCGGGCCGGCCAGCGCGAGCGTCCAGCAGATGGTGCGGGACCTCTCGCACACGCTCATGCGGGAAAGAGGCGGGATCACCAGCGACGATGCCACCCTCTTCCTCATCGAATGGCGGGGCGGCACCGCCGACCACCTCACCCGATCGCTCCTGTGACCGCGAGACCCGGGTCCGGCGCGGCGCCCGGGTCGACGGTCATCTCCGCAGGAGAAGAAGTGTTCGGAATTCGGCTGTTTCCCCTGCCGCCGGACCGGCATTGAATGGTGACGGAACGATCACGCGATCGTTCACTCGAATTTCCCGAAGGGCGGCGTTGTGATGCCGATGGCCGGCGGCATGGCCCTCCTGACGATCGGGGCGGTTCTCGCTTTCGCCGTCACCGGCTCCATGCGCGGTATCGATCTGCAAGCGGTCGGCGCCATCCTGATGGTCGCCGGCGCCATCCTGCTGCTGCTCCACCTGGTCGTGCGCGGCAGGCCGCGGCCGAAGCGATGGTCCGCCCGCAGCCGCCAGGACGCCATGGACGACGCGGACCGCGGGCCGGGACGGCGAGGAGGAGTGCGCGATGACCATGAAAGATGAGTACGTGCGGCTGATGACGGGCCTCATCGGTGGCATGGCCATCGCGGTGGCGATCGTCTGCGTGCTCATCGCGGCGGTCGCCATCGCCGTTTCCTGACGCCGCCGCCCCGCCTCCATCGGTCGCCGGTCGCGGTCGTGCGGCCGTTCGGCGTGTCATGCGGCGGGTTCGGCGGGGAGCGCCCGGTCGAGCCCGGTGGTACGGAGCAGCCCTGCGACCTGCGGGCCGGGGGCGACCAGGCGCACGGCGATGCCGAGTCCGGCGGCGCGGCGGCGGATGCCGACGAGGACCGCCAGACCGGCCGGGTCGGCGGACGTCACTTCGCCCAGATCGAGGATCAGCAGGCGGCCGCTGTGCCGCAACGCGCCGATCAGGTGCTCGCGCAGCGCCGGGGCGGCGGCGCCGTCCAAGGCGCCCGACAACGCGACGATGGTGTGACCGGGACGCCGGTGAGCGGGCATCCGCACTTCGTCGGGGGCGCGGGCCGGGTCCGCGGCCGCGGTGGTGGTCGACGGGTTCATGACGATCTCCGCTCGCCGTCGGCGCGTGCCGCGAGGTTCGCGCGCAGTCGCCCGCCCTCGGATTCCCAGGCGCTCTCGGAGTCGGCCTGGGCATGGTCGTGGCCGGGTTCGGGCGGCGCGGTGAGGGCGGCCAGCAGACCGGGGGTGTGCAGATGGTTGGCAGGGTGGGACGCCAATTCCATCGCCGCCTCGGCTTCGGCGCGGCCCGTCGGGGCCGGGACGGTGAGCAGGTCGACGCGCCGCCCGTCGGCGTGGATCGCGGTGAGGAGCCCCGCGGGAAGGGAGTCGAACCAGCTCAACCGCACGACCCGGGTGTCGGCCGGACCGTCGACGCGGAGCCGACGCGGACGTTCGTCCCAGTCGTCCACCCGGAGCAGGACGTGGGTGATGGGACGGTGGTCGTCGATGGGACCGTGGTCCTGCAGGGCCAGGATCAGGCCCGGCAGTTCGGCGGCGGGGTCGCCCGAACGGGGCCACCAGGCGCCGTCCAGTGCGGTCCGCGCCGCCCCGGGCGGGGCCTCGGGGCGCAGCCGCAGCCGCGGAGCCGTTGGCGGTGACAGGCTGATCGTCGTACGGCGTTCGACGGTGGTCCACATGGCGGGCGCCTCCCGTTGGAGGGTGAGCCGGTGCGGCGGATCGACCTCGGGACCGAGATACCGTCGTTGCCGGATATTTTCATTGTACCCCACGGATTTGTATTTTCGTAAAATTCAGAAGCTTTTTGATGGCATTTTCCAGGGGCGAGGGAAAACGACATGATTCCCGGAAGACCGGTCATCAGCGCAAGTGATGACCTGTGCGCGGATTCCCTGTGGCCGTTATCGGGGCGCCGGGTTTGAATGGGAGTCGGCCCAGTCGCTGCTGGGGACTGCGCCGGATCGTCCGGGGTCGTCCGCTCCTCCCCGAGCCGGGCGGCCCTGGACCAGCGGCCGTCGGAAGCGAGGCCCCATGACACCCACGAACCGAGCTGACCACGCGTCCGTCGGCCTGCCCGCACCAGAACCCAGGATCGTCCTCCAGGCGCGGGCCTACCTGACCCCCCGCCACGCGACCGGCGTGGACGAATTCCTCTGGCGGTCCAGAGAACGGCCGATGCCCGACCGCGACGCCATCGACGCCGTCATCGACGCCGGCGACCGGGCCCAGCACGGGACCGGCGACGGTCCCGAGCCGGTCGAGGTCGCCGCGGCCCTGCTGGTGCTCAGCGCGGTCCGCCTGAACCTGGACCAGACCGAGGCGCGCCTGCTCAACACCGCCCAAGCCGCCGGCATGGGCTTCGAACAGATCGCCGCCGTCCTCGACCTCGGCGTCGAGGAGGCCGAGGAGCGCTACCGGCAGCTCAAACCCCGCCTGGACGAACCCGCCGCCGCACCGTCCCCACCGCCGCCCCGCCGCGCCACCACCCCCGGCAGATCACCCCACCGTCCGGGCACACGGCCCGCGGATCAGCCGACCTGGGACGAATTGGACGACGAGGACTGGGGACCTGATTCCACCGGAAAATGAAGGAGTCTCGATGATCCAGATGGCCGACATCAGGGAATGGCGCACCCGCGCCGTCCTCGACTCCGGCGGCCACAAGATCGGCACGCTGGAGTCGGTCTACGTCGACACCAGCACCGACGAACCCGCCATGGCCACCGTGCGGATCGGCCTGCCCACCCGCCACCGCCTGGCCTTCGTCCCCCTGGAAGGCGCGACCGCCGGGCCCGGCTACGTGCGGGTCGCCCACGACAGGTCGCGGGTCAAGCGCAGTCCCGCGATCGGCACCGACGACGTCCTGCCCGCCGGGGACGAGGAAGCCGTCTTCCGGCACTACGGCCTGCACTACGAACCCGGCGCCGGCGGCGAACGCCAGCTCGCCCGCCGCTGAACACCCGACCCCCGACCGAAGGAGTGAAGGCACATGATGGTCCTCGTCCTCGCCGTGGTCATCGCCGCGCTGGTGCTGGGCATCCTCGGCATCCTTGTCCACGGCCTGTTCTACCTGCTGATCATCGGCGTCATCATCCTCGCCGCCGATCTGGCGTTCCTCGCCGTGCGCTCCACCAGGCGCAAACGGCCGCTCCGCTGACCGCCGCGGAACCGGCCCAGACGTCAGTCCGCGTCGTCCGCGGGCAAGTCGACCCCACAGCGACCGCCACCACGATGGGCACCGCCCCCGTGCCCTCGGCCGTCCCCGCGCGGGTCAGACCGCGGCCGGTTCGAGGGCCGGAGGAATCGGCTGTTTGAGCGCTCGGGCCAGGGTCGGATAGGTCACGAGGCCGTGCCCCAGGGCGGCGTCGTCAAGGATCTTCGCGACGTAGGAGCGGGGAGCGGCGAGGCGCATCGAGACGCCCAGAGCCAGAGCACGGTGCCAGGCGCTGATCAAAACAGATATGCCAGCCGCATCGCAGAACCACAGATGTGACAGGTCCAGCACCAGGATCCGCTGCCCCGGGTGCAGCAGCTCCAGCAGCCTGTCGCACAGCGCCGGGGCTGTCAGCACGTCGAGATCGCCTTGCAGGGCTGCGACCGTGTACGTGGGGCGGCGCACCACCGACAGCACCACCTGCGGATGAGTGCCGGTATGGCCTTCGAACGTGTACGACGTGTTCATGATGTCACTCCGATCAGGACGCAGAGCGCGGGCGAACGGAGTCCGCAGAGCGTCGACGGGCGAACCCCCCTACCTTCGGATGCCCCGTCGGCTCCCGGCCGCGGTACCCGCCGGCGCCGCGCCCGGACCGATCCTCTGCTCCACCTTCCACGCTATGCGGTATGGCGCCTGCTCAAGGGCAACGACCTGCAAAACCGCCTGAGTGTGGTGCGGTCCTGCTCGACTGCTCGGCGCGCCGCGGTGTTCATCGGCGTCGCCCCAGGGCCGAACCGTTGGGCGATGGGCGAAACGCCGATGAGCGCGAGCGGGCCGTGGGATCCGGCGTATGCCCCGCCCAGGGCGGGCCCGGTCGCGTAGGTTGGTGGTACCGGGAGCACTTCGTGCGCGGGCCGCCATGCCGGCGCCGTTCCCGGGGATCACGACCCGGTCCTTGCCGGACCGAGAATCGGGGCCCTCGAGATGGCCCGCCACAGCACTCGACCCGCACACGCTTCCAGCGCGGCCGTACCGCTCCCGCTTCCGCCACCGACAATGTCCCGGCTGCGGCTGGTCCCGGGCGACCGGGGGCGCGGGATCATGGACGGCGGCTGGTGGCCCCGATCGCGCGACGCGTCCGCCGAACTCACCGAGCTGGTGATCGCCCTGACCGACCGGCTGGGCATGGCCACCCGCCTGACCATCGACTTCGACGACTGGGAGCACGTCCCGCTCCGCATCACGGCCCTCGGGCGGGTCATCAGGGTGGGCTGGCTGCCCCACCTGGACCACATGGTCGCGGTCGCCTGCGGACGCGACGAGCCGGTCCTCCTTCTCGTCATACCGCCCGAAACGTCCCGGCCCTCCGCGGAGGAGGCCCTGGCCAAGGCCACGGCCTCTACCGGCGATGCGCTGCCGGAGGAGATCCTCGCCTCCTGCGACGTCTCCACCACCCGCCCCTGAGCCGCACGACTCCGTGTCGCTCGTTCACCGCTTCCGGGCCGCCGCAGGGCGCCCGACGTTCGGAGATCACGATGACCACCTTCATGACCGCCGCACCCGTTGCCGGCGACCTGACCGCGGCTCCCGCAGAGGTGCGCATGCCCGCCCACCGGCGCCCCGGCCACACCATCGTCGCCCTGCACGGCGCCCTGGACACCGCTGCGGCGCCGGCGCTGCGCGAGCACCTGCTGGGGACGCTGCGGCACAGCGGCCGGCTGCTGATGCTCGACATGGGCGAGGTGTCGGCCTGCGACGAATCCGGGCTCGCCGTCCTGGTCGGCTTCCAGCACCGAGCCGCGGCGCTCGGGATCACCGTCCGCCTGCGCGCCGTCGACCGGCCGCTCACCGAACTCCTTCGCCACACGGGCCTGGAGCGGGTGTTCGTCGTCCAGACGGCTTCGCACCCCGAGGCCGCGTCAGAGGCCGCGGCATGACCGCATGAGCTCCCCGCACCAGCCGGGCATGGCGGCCGGACCGCACGGGGTCCGGCCAAGCCGGTCGTAGGGAGGCGTCCGCGCCGGTCCCGGGAACACCGTCGGGGAGGGGGCCATGGCAGGGCGCTCCCCTCCCGCGACGGAGGTGTTCGGAATGGCCGTGGGGGCAGGTTCCTGATATCGGACCGGGGGGAGCAGATGGGCGGGCAGCCCGACGGCCGGGCCGGGACGCATCATGACGGCCTGGTCGAGGCGATGAACGCGGGGGTCGTGGCCGTCAACGCGGCCGGCCGGATCACCGCCTGGAACCCCCGCGCCCGGCAACTGCTGGGATACACCCGCGAGGAGGCGCTGGGAAGGCCGATGGACCGGTTCCTGCACCGCGCCGCCGAGGACGATCCCCCCGCGGGGCGCGACCGTCGCATCCTCCGCGCGATGCGGACCGGTGTCCCCGACCACGCCGACGGCGACCCCTTCACCCATCGCGACGGACGGCCGGTGATGCTCTCCTGGTCGTCCGCGCCGATCTACGCCGACGCCGCGGCCGCGGCCGCCGGGGAACCCGGAGCCGGGGCGGTGGCCGGAGCGGTCATCGTGCTGCAGGACGCGGCCGAGCGGGCCCGGATCGAGCGGGAACGCCACGACCAGATGGACCAGGTCCAGCGCGCCAACGCCCGGCTGGCCCTGGTCGCCGAGATCACCACCGTGCTGTCGTCCACGCTGAACGAGCAAGAGGTGCTGCGGCGGCTGGTCCGGCTCGTGGTGCCGGCACTCGGGGACTGGGCGGCCGTCAACCTGCTGACCCCCGACGGGCACATCGAGCGGGTGGCGGTGACGCACCGCGGGCTCTCGCCCGCCGAGATCGCCCACCTGGAGGGACCACTCCCTTCGCTCCCCCCGGCCCCCCGCGGACCGCTCGCACGGGTGCTGCACGGCGGCACGCCCCTGATCGTCGACGGCGACGCCGCCCGCCCGTACACCGACGAGCCGCTGACCGCGGCCCAGCACGAGCTCTTCCAAATCATGGACGCGCACCGCGTGATCATCACTCCGCTGACGGCCCGCGGCGAGACCTACGGCGCGCTCACTCTGGGCTACTCCCGCCCCGGACACGGCTACGGCCCCGACGACCGGCTCGTCGTGGAGGACATCGCACGCCGCACCGGCCTCGTCCTGGCCAACGCCCGATTGTTCGCCGCACAGCGCAACACCGCCGAGGCCATGCAGCGCAGCCTGCTCACCCCGCTCCCCCAACCGGACGACCTGCAACTCCAGGCCCGGTACCTGCCCGCCGCACAGGCCAGCTGGGTCGGCGGCGACTGGTACGACGCCTTCCCCCTGGCCGACGGCGCCACCGGACTGGTCATCGGCGACATCGTCGGCCACGACCTGCGTGCGGCGTCCCGCATGGCGCAGGTCCGCAACATGCTGCGGGCCCTGGCCTGGGACCCGGACGCGTCCCCGAGCACCGTCCTGGAACGCTTGGACGCGGTGATGGACGCCGTCAGCGACGCCGAACTCGCCACCGCCGTGTTCGCCCGCGTCGAGAAGACCACCGCCGGCGCCTGGCAGCTGCGATGGTGCAACGCCGGCCACCCCCCGCCCGTCCTGATCGCCCAAGACGGCGCCACGACCTTCCTCGACGAGCACGGCATGCTGCTCGGCAACCCCGACCTCACCGGCCGCCGACCCGACGGCACCCGCGAGCTGCCACCCCTGTCCACACTCCTGCTCTACACCGACGGCCTCATCGAGACCCGCGGCACCGACCTGACCGACAGCCTCACCGGCCTGCGCCGCCACAGCGCCCACCTCGCCCGGCTCCCCGTGTCCGAGCTGTGCGACCGTCTCCTGGAGCGCATGGAACCCAGCGGCGAGGACGACATCGCCATCCTCGCCCTCCGCGTCCCCGCCTGAACACACGGCATGGAAGCCGGCGGGCGGACAGCCGTCGGCGGGCGAACTTACAGCGGGGACATGCTGACCTCGATGACGGCCCCGAAGGCGGTGTCGAGCCTCTGGCGGGTGCCGACGGCCTCGACGACACGGTCGGCACCGTCACCGCCGGTCAACCCCCGGACCCGCGCCACACCCTCCTCACCGCGTTCGGCGACGACGTCGGTGGCGCCGAAGTCGCGGCCCAGGTCGGTGCGGTCGGTGTGGCGGCCCATGAGGATGATCTGCTCGGCGCCCAGCCGCTTGGCCGCGATCACCGCCGACAGGCCGACCGCACCGTCCCCGACGACCAGGACGCGGTCACCGGGCCCGACACCGGCGGTGACGGCGCCGTGGTGGCCGGTGCCCAGCACATCCGACAGGGTCAGCAGGGACGGCGGCAGCGGGGAATCCTCGCCCACGGGGAGCTTGACCAGCGTCCCGTCGGCATAGGGGACGCGGACGGCCTCGCCCTGCCCGCCGTCGACGCCGTTCAGGCCGTAGCGCTCCTCTTGCTCGGGGGTGCGGTGGTCTCGGGGTGGCGTTGTCTCGCAGGGCCGCGGTCTCACAGCGGCGCGGTCAGCGCTCCATCATTCGCATGCCGGCTTCGGTGTGGGTGTCGCCGGCGGCCGGCGGCAGACCGCTGAGCCTGGCGAGCTGCTCGGCGGTCAAATCCACCCCGTCAGCGGCGGTGTTCTCCTCCACCCGGTGGACGCGCTTGGTGCCGGGGATCGGTGCGATGTCGTCGCCCTGGGCCAGCAGCCAGGCCAGCGCGACCTGGGCGGGGGTAGCGCCCACTTCGGCGGCGACGGCTTGCACCTCGTCTGCGATGCGCAGGTTCCGCTGGAAGTTCTCGCCGGTGAAGCGCGGGTTACCGTGCCGGAAGTCGTTCTCGGCGAACTCGTCGGTGGAGCGGATCTTCCCGGTCAGGAACCCGCGGCCCAGCGGGGAGAACGGCACCAGGCCGATGCCCAGTTCCCGCAGCACCGGCAGTACCCGCTCCTCCAGGCCCCGCGTCCACAGCGAGTACTCGGACTGCACCGCGGTGACCGGGTGGACGGCGTCGGCGCGGCGGATGGTGTCCGGACCGGCCTCCGACAGGCCGATCGCGCGGACCTTGCCCTGCTCGACCAGCTCGGCCAGCGCGCCGACGGTGTCCTCGATCGGCGTGTTCGGGTCGACGCGGTGCTGGTAGTACAGATCGATGTGATCGGTGCCCAGCCGCCGCAACGATCCCTCGACCGCCGTGCGGACATTGGCCGGGCTGGAGTCCAGGTTCCCCGGGCCTGCCCCGGCGTGCGAGACCAGACCGAACTTGGTGGCCAGCACCACCTGGTCCCGGCGCCCCTTCAACGCCCGGCCCAGCAGCTCCTCATTGGCGTACGGGCCGTAGATCTCGGCGGTGTCGATGAACGTGACGCCCAGCTCGAGCGCCCGATGCAGCGTCCGGATCGACTCGGCGTCATCGGTACCCGCACCGGTATAGCCGTGCGACATCCCCATCGCACCCAACCCGATCCGGGAAACCTCCAGGTCACGCAACTTGACGTGCTTCATGCCATTGGCTCCTTCAGAATGAGTGTTGCGATCGTCATTGCCGCTACCACGCTCGGCAACCGGCCGGGCGGGGTCGCCGCCCCCGGCACCATGTCTCTCTGTTGAACCCAGCCTTGCGCGGTTGCAGCCTGGGTGACAGGCCGGGCGGTTCGGGGGTAGTGACAGGGCCCCTCACCCGCCCGCTGTGCAGGTCAGCGCGGTGTAACACTGAAGCCATGGCACAAGAGCGCACCGGCGACAGCACCGGCCCGGAGCTGGGCCGGTTCCTGCGCGCGCGCCGCACCCAGCCCAGCCCCGACCAAGTCGGCCTCACCCCCGGCGCCGGCCTACGCCGCACCCCAGGACTGCGCCGCGAAGAACTCGCCACCCTGGCCGGAATCAGCATCGACTACTACGTGCGGCTGGAACGCGGGAAGGAGATCCGGCCCAGCCCGTCGGTCCTGGACGCCCTCGCCCGCGCGCTGCGCATGGACGACCGCGAGCACCAGCATCTACGCGAACTCGCCGCCCGCGCCGCCCGCTACGCCCCCAAACCCCCGCCGCCACCCAGCCGCACCGTCCGCCCCCACCTCAAACTGCTGCTGGAGACCCTGCGCCCCAACCCGGCCTACATCGTCAGCCGCAGCATGGACTTCCTCGCCAGCAACCCCGGCGGACTCGCCCTGTACGCCAGCATGGACGACTGGCCCGCCAAACACCGCAACCTCGCCCGCTACCTCTTCCTGCACCCCGCCGCACGCGACCTGTTCCCCGACTGGGACGCCCAGGTCCGCGGCTGCGTCGCACGCCTGCGCGCCCAAGCAGGCACCGCACCCGACGCCCCCGACCTCACCAGCCTCGTCGGCGAACTCCTCGTCAAAAGCCCCGACTTCGCCAAACTCTGGGCATTTACCTCGCCGAACCCGGCACCCCCGACCACGACGCACTGCGCCTCCTCGACATGCCCGCCCCCACCCCGAAGCGGCCCGCCCCGCCGCGCGGCGCGGCCCTGGCGGCAGTGCCGGCTGAGTTGGCGAGTCGGCTCAAGCCTCAAGTTCAGAGAGGATGTCCACGATCCGTACGTGGCGGTCCATGCCCGTCATGGAGAGCAGACGGCCCAGCCGGGCGTGCGGACGCAGAATGACCAGTTCCACGCCTGCGGAACGCGCCTGCTTCCACAGTCGGATGAGCGCGTTGAGCCCGGACGAGTCGCAGAAGGTCACACGTGACGTCTCCAGCGCGATCGGGCCTTGGTCCTTCTCGGCGATGAGCTTTCCGACCCCGTCGATCAATGCCGGAGCGGTGGCCATGTCCATCTCTCCGGCCAGATGGACCGTCAGCCATGCTCCGGCCGACCCGACCTCGACTCGCAGTTGGGGGCTTGGAGGAACCCTCTTCGGGTTTGCTGGCATATCCGCCTCCTTTGAGGATGGATCTGACTCATGCGTGAGCCGGTGGCGACCACGAGCGTTCGTCGCCTCTCATCTCAGGGCGTCCGGAATGCCGCCGAGGTGGAAGCTTGATTCGGGCGGCGGCGCAATGCCATCTGCGCGGCCCGTGTCGTGTCGGCCGGCGCCGGCCCGGGGAAGAGGCTGGGCGAACCAGACGGTCTTGCCGACGGGCGATCGGAACCAGCCGCAATCGGCCGACAGCCTCACCATCAGGGCCAGCCCGCGGCCGTCCTCGTCCTCAAGCCCGGCCCTGCGCAGGGACGGCGCCGCTGCCGCGGCGTCGCTGACACCGCATGTGACCTGCCCGTCACCGTCCCCGTCGGCGTGGTCGACCACCAACCGCACGCCGATCGGAGCGGCGCCGTGCCGGATCGCATTGGTCACCAACTCGCTGACCAGCACGACACTCAGATCGGCCGCTTCAGCGAGGCCCAGCCCGCTCAGCACTGCGTGTACCAGCACGCGCGCCTGGGCGGGCGCCGACACACCGGACGCATCGCCGGTGCCGTCGCCCGGAGCGCGGTCCCACCACCACGACCACACCCGCCGCCCGTCCGGAGACGGCGCCCCAACGGCGGCGGCCTCCACCACCGCCGCCCCGGTATCGATCGCCTCATCGACTCTCAGCACGCCGTCCGACGCGTCCGGAAGGGGCACGGCCGGGGTGGGCAGATCGCGCTTGACACGATCCAGCACCGCGGAGCGCACGTAAGTCTCGACATCGACCCCGGCCAGCGCCGCCGCCCGCTGGAGGACCTCCCACTGGGCGCCCGAGAGCACCGGCAGCGGCAAACGGAAATCACCAGTGCGAGAGTCAGAAGAGTTCGGGTTCTCGCCTGCGCGCTCGGGGCGCATCGCGGCCTCACCAACCCTGATTAAGGGAGCGCAAGCCACTGGGGTCGGGGCGGCCGCCCTACACGACTTCCCATCCCAGCCCTCCGGCCGGAGACATGGTGCCGTCTGCCCTCCACACTAGCCCCTCCCGCGCCGCCAGAGCGGTCACGTCCAGCGCGGCAGTGTCAGAACTGATCTCCGGCTTGGCCCGTTCCTGCAGGTTAAGCGGTGAGTTCCTGCTGGTCGCCGATGGATTCGGGGCGTGGTGCCGTCGATAACGCACAGGCGGGCTTTGGCGAGAAATTCCAGGCCATGGGTCCTGCGGGGCAGGTTATGCAGCGAGCGTTCAGCCACGGGTTAGGTATTGAAAAAAGACGTCGAGGTGCGACGCTGCCGCCCCTGCTCGGCCCCCCAGTGCCGCATCGACCAACGTTCGCCCTGTAGTGCCTCAGATCGCGAATGGCACAGGTCTCGACGAACGCGACGTCGGAAATCAGCCGGCATCAAAAAGCAGAGCAGCGTGATCCGCCGCTACCTCATCCGGCGAAACCGGATTCTCACCGGGCTTGTTCGATCGAGTCCCGGCTCGCCATCGGAGCGGTCCGGCTCGGTAGCATGCAACGCATGGCCATCAAACTCGAGAACGTCGGCATCACCGTTCGCGACCTCGAAGCAGCGATCTCCTTTTTCACGGACCTCGGTCTCACGGTCGTCGGCCGTGACACGGTCAGTGGCGAGTGGACCGACACCGCCGTCGGCCTTGACGGAAACCGCGCCAACATTGCGATGCTCCAGACGCCGAACGGTCAGGGTCGCCTTGAGCTATTCGAGTACATCCATCCCAAAGCGATCGAGTCGCAGCCCACCCGTCCCAACGAGATCGGCATGCACCGCGTCGCCTTCTCGGTGGACGACATCGACAAGGCCCTCGAGATAGCCGCGAAACACGGATGCCGGCCGCTTCGCGGCGTGGCCACCTATGAGGACATCTACAAGCTCACGTACGTCCGCGGTCCCAGTGGCATCATCGTGATGCTCGCCGAGGAGCTGAAGAAGAACTGACGTCCGATCGGCCCGATGAGGATGTGTTATCAACCTGCCGCTCGCCGGAGAAGGTGTAGCTGCCAACATCATCTCTCGCACCTCCACCGAGCCGGGTTCACCGCCCCCCGACCACCGGGGATCGACGAACAGGGGGCGAGAGGTACTGTCCTTTGTGCCGGGGGGATGTGCCACACGAGCCGCTCCCACCCGAGGCGGCGGGTGAGGACGTCCTCGCCGCCGGCGGCTCCATGACGCCGCGCAGGGCTGGACGCCACCCCGACGATGCCGTGTGGGCGACGCTGCCGGGCACGCAGAACATTCCGCTCGTCGACACCGACGCCGAACTGGTCGGGCGTGATTGTGCGGACGGTGTCTCGGGCTGTTCGTGCGGCACCGATAGGGGCGGTGGAGCCGGGACCGGTCCAGTCGCCGTAGCCGAGGAGGTGCAGGCGTGGTTCGCCGATGGCTTGGGTGCGGCCGTTGGTGGGATCTGGCCGGTGTTGTCGCGGAGGCCGAGCGGGGTGAGGTGGTTGAGGGCGGGGCGGAAGCCGGTGCACCAGATGATCGCGTCGGAGTACTGGGTGCGGCCGTCCTCTGGCGATGCCGGTGGCGGTGAGGTGGATGAACAGGGGCCGGGCTTGTCGCTGTCCAGCCGGAGGAGGCCGCCGTCCCGGTGGACGGCTTTGATCCGGACGGGACGGGTGATGGGCAGTTCGTAGCGCTTCTCGTAGGCCGTCAGGTAGTCGACGACGTGGGCGGCGGGCGGGTTGCCGGGCTGTGGTGAAAGAGGCATGGGCCAGCCGGGCAGCGAGCTGTAGCGGGCCGGTGAGAACAGCCGGAGCGAGTCCCATACGTGCGGCCAGGCCCCGCCGGGTTGTTCCTGGGCGTCGAGGATTTCGAAGGTGAGGTCGGTTCGCCGCAGGTAGTAACCGGCGGCGAGTCCGGCCTAGCCGCCGCCGATGACGGCGACGTCCAGGACGGGTCGGGACGTGGGCGTGCCGGTCACGCCTGCTCTGCGCTGATGAGTTCGGCGGTGAGCCTCTCGATGCGGCCGCGGATCTCGTCGCGGATGGGGCGGACGGCGTCGACGCCCTGGCCGGCGGGGTCGTCGAGCTGCCAGTCGAGGTAGCGCTTGCCGGGGAAGACCGGGCAGGTATCGCCGCAGCCCATGGTGATGACGACGTCGGAGGCTTGGACGGCGTCGACGGTGAGGACTTTAGGGATCTCGGTGGAGATGTCGATGCCCTCTTCGGCCATGGCCGCGACGACGGCGGGGTTGACCTGGTCGGCGGGCTGGGATCCGGCGGAGCGGACTTCGACCCGGTCACCGGCGAAGTGGGTGAGGTAGGCGGCGGCCATCTGGGAGCGTCCGGCGTTGTGGACGCAGACGAACAGCACGCTGGGCTTGTCAGGCATCAAGGGGCTCCGGTGTAGGGCGAGGGCTGTTCGGCGGGGTGGTGAAGCGGCGGCGCAGCCACAGCGAGACGTAGACGAGGCCGACCAGCACGGGCACCTCGATCAGCGGTCCGACGACACCCGACAGGGCCTGGCCGGAGGTGACGCCGAAGGTGCCGATCGCGACCGCGATGGCCAGCTCGAAGTTGTTCCCGGCGGCGGTGAACGCCAAGGTCGCAGTGCGCGGGTAGGGCAGCCGGACGCCCCGGCCCAGCGCGAACGCCCCGCCCCACATCAGCGCGAAATAGGCCAGCAGGGGGATCGCGATGCGGGCGACGTCAGCGGGCCGGGAGGTGATCGTCTTCCCCTGCAGGGCGAACAGGATCACGATGGTGAACAGCAGCCCGTGCAGCGCGACCGGCCCGATGCGCGGAAGGAACCGCGACTCGTACCACGCGCGGCCGCGGGCCTTCTCACCGAAGTGCCGGGTGAGGTAGCCGGCCAGCAGCGGGACGCCGAGGAAGACCAGCACGTTCACCACGATCTTGCCGGTGGAGATGTGCAGGTCGTTGGTGTCCAGGCCGAGCCAGCCCGGCAGGACCTCCAGGTAGAACCAGCCGAGCACCCCGAACGCGACGACCTGGAACACCGAGTTCAGCGCCACCAGCACCGCGGCCGCCTCCCGGTCGCCGCAGGCCAGGTCGTTCCAGATGATGACCATCGCGATGCAGCGGGCGAGCCCGACGATGATGAGCCCGGTGCGGTACTCGGGCAGGTCGGGCAGGAAGATCCAGGCCAGCGCGAACATCACGGCGGGTCCGACGATCCAGTTCAGCACCAGCGAGGAGACCATCAGGCGGCGGTCGCCGGTGACGGTGTCGAGCCGGTCGTAGCGCACCTTGGCCAGCACCGGATACATCATGATCAGCAGGCCGAGCGCGATGGGGACGGAGATGCCGCCGAGTTCGACCTTGCTGAGCGCGTCGTCCAGGCCGGGGATGGCGCGTCCGAGGCCGAGGCCGAGCGCCATCGCGGCGATGATCCAGACGGGAAGGAACCGGTCCAGGGTCGACAGCCCGGCGACGACATTGGGGTCATCGCGGCCGACGGCGGTGGGTGCCGATTCGGTGCTGGTCACGTACAGGGCCTCTTTTGCTCGTTGGCGGCCGCCCGCCGGGCGGCCTCGGCCAGCCCGGTCAACTGACCTGCCAGGTCGTCCAGCGCCTCGGGGCGCAGCCGGTAGTAGGTGAAGCGGCCGCACGGCTCGGTATCGACCAGGCCCGCCTCACGGAGCGCCCGCAGGTGGTTGGAGATGTTGGTCTGCTTGGCCCCGGTCTCCTCGACCAGGTGGCACGTGCACAGCGCCTCGCTCGCAAGCAGTGAAACGATCTGCGCCCGCAGTGGATCGGCCAGCAGCCTCAACACATCAGTCTCAACTGACATCATCATAGAATGATACGTTACCGCACGTGCGGGAGTATGCCACTGCCGGTGCGTGAGTGCGGGCTTCAAGATTCCGCCGGAATGGGCTTGAACTTGGAGCGCGGTCCAAGTCTTAGCCTCGCGGTATGAGGGTTCACCAGGTGGCCGATGCGCTGTCGGTTGGACAGTTGGCGGCCCGCGCTGGAGTGCGGGCCGACACGGTGCGCTATTACGAGCGGGCGGGGCTGTTGCCCGCCCCTCAGCGCACCACTGGCGAGCATCGTCGCTATGACCGGCGTGATGTGGACCGGCTGCTGTTCATCCGGGGTGCGCAACGGCTGGGTCTACGGCTGGCGGAGATCCGCGAACTGCTCGCGGTGCGGGAGACCGGGGTGTGCGCCTGCGAGCCGGCCGAAGGCCTGCTGCGCCGCCACGTCGACGAGATCGACGCCGAGATGACCCGGCTGGCGGCGCTGCGATCCGAGCTCGTCGGCATGCTGACGCAGATGCCTGGCCCGGACTGCCCGGACCCTGAGCCGGGGACCTGGTGCCCGCCTGAGCTTTCTCAGCCCGAAGGGAGGTGAGATCCAAGATGTGCCCATGCTGTGACGACCCGATGTGTGACGGCACCTGCTGCGGCGACTGCTGCTGAGGCGCAGTGCACGTCCCGCCCCGAGGCGCCAGGGCGGGACTGTGGGTGGGGGCAGACTGCCCATGGCAGAGCCGGAAGATCGCCAGCCGGCGGGTGATGCGGCCTGCCCGGTCTGCCGGTTGCAGCAGCCACACCGCCCGCGCAGCGTTCTCCATTCCGGCGCGCAGCAGGGTGAACTGGGAGTGGGTGTGGATCATCAGCTGGTCGCGGCCTTGCGGGGAGGAGTGCAGTGCCGAGTGCAGGCCGAGCAAGTGGTCTTGCGCGACGGTCAGGGCGGGCCAAGCGCCGTGGCCGACGTCGTGCGGGTGCGACTTGGCCTCGTCACCGGCCAGGGGGCTGCCAGGCTGGATATCCCAGGCCTGCGGCCAGGTGTGCAGCGCATGGTGGAGTTGGTGCTCGCGGTCGACCAGACGCGCCAGCTTGCACAGGAACTCCTGCTCCTCGCTCATGCTCGCCGACGGTACGCCCGACCCTGGTGAGGCCGCCCAGCGATCCCTCTGACCGCTCTACCCGGGGGGTTGGTCAGCAGGGGCTGGGTCCCTGGCGGGGTCGCCGGCGGGATCGGTGCTGGGGATGGCGGCGTGGCGGGGGATGCTGCCGGTAGCCGCCAGGGCGGCTAATGCCGCGGTGGCGGCGAGGGCTGCGAACAGGACGGGGTAGCCGCCGAGCGTGGCGGCGCGAGCGCTATGGGGCGGGCGAACAGTGCGGCATGGCCGGTCTCCAGGAAGGAGCGCAGGAACTCGATGCGGACCGTCGCCACCACCCACAACCTGGAATCGGCGCGCAACGCCGCCGACAGCGCCGACAGGAACAGGTCCCGCTGGTCGGATCCGGCAAGCGTGAACAGCTCTTCCAACTGGTCGACGGTGATGAGGACGCGAGCGTCGCGCCGCCCCGGCCGCCGCCGCTCCTGCGCGACCAGTTCGGGCAGCGCGGACGGCGCCCTTCGCAACCGTTCCGCGTCCCGAGCGTCGCCGAACGTCGTCGCCAGTGCGGCCATCGGATCGGCCCCCGGCGTCAGTACCGGCTGCACCAGCCAGCGGCGCCCGCGCAACCTGGGGAGCAGCCCGGCCTGCACCATCGAGGACTTGCCGCTCCCCGAAGCCACGGCGACGACCACGAACCGCTCGCCATCCGCTGGTACAGCTGACGGAGCAGCGTGCTCACCGGCTCGTCCCGTCCGAAGAACACCGCCGCCTCGTCCTCGGCGAACGCCTCCAGTCCCGGATACGGTGTGCGGCCCGGATCCCACTCGCGCTCCGGCGCTCGCGGCGGATTCTCCAGCCGCGCCGACATCGCCGTCAGGACGATCAACGCCACGATCAGCACCCCGAGCCCGGGAACGGCGACCTTGCGCAGCAGGTCCAGCGGCAGCGGCGCGTTGTCGCCCCCGGTCGCGTAGTTCGTCAGGATGCCCAGAAGGGCGAGCACGACCACGAGCAGGACGTTCAACGCGATGTTCAGGCGGGGCCTCATACGCCGCACCGCCCGCACGCGCCGCCCGTCCCGCTACCCACGCGGCCCCACCCCGTCCCCGGACACGGCCTGATCTTCTTCGAAGATCGGGTGGGACGCCATCGCCGCAAGGGGAAGGCGTTGGTGAAGGAGCGACCCGACCGGCTGCGGTCCCGGACGCGCGGGTGAGCGTCGCAGGGAGTACGACCCGGTCAGCCGTGCACACTCGCCGGATCGACGCACTCGGGCCGTTGCCGTGGGCTCGACTTGCCCTGCGCCACGTGAGGTTCTCGAAGGGCATGAGGCCAGTGCCGGACGCGGGCTGGACTTGCTGGCGGCCTGACCGCTCGGCCGGGGTTGTCTCTGGGAGGAGGCGGACGGGCGTGGGGTCTTGCCTCTAGGGGCGATTGCGGGGGGCGGGCCGTGCGGGCAGGGTCGAGTGGACGGCCCGCCGCATCTCAGTCTTGTGGGTGGCAGGGGGACGGTTGCGGAGGGTCAGCGCGTCGCGCGGGCGGAGTTCACGGCGCTGCGCAAGGCCGCACGGGTGACCACGAGGACGGGACCGTCCGGGTCCTTGCTGTCCCGCACCGCCACCGCCCCGGCCGCATCCGCCATCTCGACGCAGTCCCCACCGTTCTCCCCACTGTGCCCGCTCTTGCGCCAGGAGAGCCCCGCCAGTTCGACGCAGTTACCACCGTTGGAAGCGCTGTAGCTGCTCTTGCGCCACCTGATGTGTGTCAGGTCCATTTTTCCTGGGCCACCTTCCTGATTAGCTCGCGAGACATGTCTTCTGTGAGAGCGCGCGAGCGAAGCGCGACAAGCGTTCGTGCCAGCGCGGACAGGTCTGTCGGGTCGTCGGTGGTGAGGGCGCGTATGGCCGTCTCGACATACGCGACCTCGCTTCGATCGTCCATCGTCGCGACCACGAATGCACCTGTGTTGCCGTCATGCTCGCCGCTTGTCAACACTACTTGAATCGTGACGTTGGGCAACATGCTGATCTCTATGAGGTGCTCGAGCTGTTCCCGCATCGTCTCCGCCGTACCGACCGGACGGTAGAGGGACTGCTCGTCGATGAGCAGGACCAGGGTAGGTGGGGCGTCCTCCTTGCTGCTCGTGATGATCGCCTGGCGGCCGATGCGGGCGTCGGCAGCGTCCTGGTTGTGATGCAGGATCGCCAGTGCGTAGGCCGGCGTCTGTGCCAAGCCAGGGATCAAGGAGTGTTCCCAGCAGACGAGCATGGCCGCATCGGACTCGACCTCTGGCCAGTCGAACCACACGGGGACCGGGTGACCGTTTCGATTAAGGTCCAGCCAGAGCTTGATCAGCGCTCCGTCGGCCTTGAGCAGCCGATCGACTGCCTCGACGAAGGCTCGGGTGGCCCGCCTGGTGCCGTTCTCGATACGGCTCACCTGCGCCTTGCTGATGTTCGTGTGATCAGCGATGGACTGTTGCGTGACCTGCTTCGCCTCGCGCATCCGGCGAAGCTGGCCGCCGAAAGCGATCAGCGCCGGAGACTCCTTGGGGCGTTGACGTCGTGGGGGCATGAGCGCAAAGTTTCCTCTCCCTGGTACCTCACCCAGACGGGCGTCTTGTCTCCAGTCGTCACCAAGACGATCTGGTAACACCACAATAGCTCGGCACCTTGCTAATTGTGTGGTGTTCGCCACATACAGTAAGGAGAAGGATCATGGACGAGGCGGCGCGGGGCGGGGACGAAATGGTGGTGAAGCACGACCTCGCGGTCGTTGCCGAGGTGCGGCGGTTCGTGCGGCTGGTCACCGGCCAGTGGGACATGGACGACTTCATCCCATGCCTGGTGGCCAGCGAACTGGTCACCAACGCTCTGCGCTACGCGTTCGCGTCCCACGACGACGTGACGTTCCGGATCGGACGCACCGACGACGGCGCACTGTGGATGGAGGTCCAGGACGCGACCTGCGACCTGCCGTGCATGCAGCGCGCCGACACCATCAGCGAGGCCGGACGCGGACTGTTCATCGTCGACCAGTTCTGCCGCTGCTGGGGCGTCCGCCCCCTCGCCGGCGGCACCGGCAAAGTCGTCTTCGCCGTCCTCGACCCGGCATAAAGACCAGCAGAGGGGCGGCCTCCCCCGTCCGCCCCTCCACTACCCGCCGACCAGGCTCAGGCCCGCGCCCTGAAGGAGTGCGCGCTATGGGGACGTGGGGAGGCGGATGCGAGTGAGCAGGTCGGCGATCTCGCGGGTGCGTTCGTCGTCGGGGCCGTTGATGACCAGGTGGTCCTGGTAAAGGGACTCAAAGACGTTCTCGACGGCGACCTTGTCGTCGGCAACAGTAGGAGCATGCCGATGCTGTACCGGATGTCGAGGGCGAGTTCGCTGGCGTGGCTTTCCGCGTCGGCAACGTCCTCGAGGAGGCGGCGGAACTGGTCGAGCACGACGGTGTCCTGGCCGAGGCCGACGCGGCATTGGGCCGCGTAGCGAAGGGACTGCAGGGCGCAGTCGCTGGTCGGTTCTGCGGTGCGGGCATAGGCATCGGCCAGGGCGTCGAACTCCGGAAGCGCCGTCCGCGAGTCTCCGCCGAGGAAGAGGATCAGCGCGCGGTGGAAGCGGAGCTTGAGCAGGTCCGGGTTTTCGGAGCCCAGCATCCTCGCGCCGACCGGTGATCGCTTCGACCACGTCGGCCGCCTGCGCGAAGCGGTCGGAGTGGAGGAGTTCGGTGGGAGGCGTGGTCGGCGCCTGCGGCGCGGTCGACGGCGCCGGGACGTCAGGTTGCGGGCGCGTGCGGCGGCGAGGGGCGTTCGGCTGCCGGTACGAGAGCGTCGGGTCGGGCATCTCGCCGATGCGCCGGCTCGTGGGGAGCGCCGGTGAGCCGGGAGACGGCAGGAACGCAGTTCCCTGAGTTGCACCGGGTCAACGGCAGGTCGAGCAAGGGCGCATGACGACTGGAGCGTGACCGGAATGCTTTCGAACAACAGCACGCCACGCCGACGCTTAAAGTCGCCAACTAGCGCGAGATGAGGGAAGCTGTGACGCGAGCGGCCGATCTGGCCGCTGGAGCACTCAGTCGAACCGAAGGAGAGGAGTCCGGAATGGTCCGAATTCGGCCAACGCTGGAGAGCACCTCACATGAACGCACCCGCCACTCACACAGAAAAGGCCACTAAGCGGCTCACCATCAAGCTGCACAACCAACTCTGGCTGAATTCAAGGCAGAAAGCTCAGACTCCAAGCCGCACCCCCCGGCCAAGGCCCTCAGTGCGCTCCCACGGGCAAATAAGCACAAGGCTCTCGAACGAGCTCGTTATCCACAGCGCTGTGGATAACGGAGTGGAGTTCCAGATAGCGCCGACCGACGGTGCTCGAAGATGCCGAGGGAACGGGATCGGCGATCGCGTGCCTGTTCGCGGCATGAACGCTGATCGCGCAAGCGGACGCGAAGACTCTGGACTGTGCAGGTCCCCGGCGGACCAACGCTGACTCATTCCGGGCGGAGACGGCGGCGAGCGGCGTCGAGACGCTCTGCGTAGTCAGAGGCGAAGAGATCCGGCAGTGCCTTGTCGAGCGTGCCCGCGATCCGATGAGGTGGCGCCCAGACGGCTGAGTCGTCAACGACACGGCCGAGATCGGTCATCTGCAGCCGTTCCAGCCACTCGGACAAGACGAGCGCTTCGTCGCGCGTGAGTCGAACGACGATCTCTTCCCCTTGCATGCCTGCGACCTAGCCGCGGCCTCTGCTGACGCAGGGCAAGAAATGGAGAACGCAAGCGTTATCGGCTGCGGACCGGGCGCGGTCCACAGCGAGGGACGGGATCGAGCGCGATCCCAGGCAAGGAGGCCAATGGTCGAAGACGGCAGTGACGAGTCCGCGTCGAGCATGGTGCAGCGACGTAACCGCCGAACCCGCAGCGGGGCGAAACGAAGGCGAGTGCTGTACATCCTGTTGTCGGACGATGAGCACGCGGCGCTGTCGAGGGCGGCCGAGCGGGAGCGCCTGGCGACTGCGGCGTGGGCGGCGCTGACGTTGCTCGCCGCAGCGACCAGGAAACCGCGAGCAGAGAACAGCGAACTGCGCGAGTTGTTGCAGGCCGTCATGCAGGTGCGCGGTCAGGCGCACCGGATCGGCGTCAATCTCAACCAGGCGGTCGCCGCGCTGAACTCAGGAGAGGTGTCCTGGACGATCCAGTGGTACGCCCGCGCCGCCGCGCAGACGATCCGCAAGCTCGATGACCTCGCTGACGAGCTGAGAAGGCGGCTGCCATGACAGGAGCCGTCAAAGCCCCGAAGGCCACGGCGCTGAGTGTCACAGGGTGATCGGGAAGGTTCTCCGCGGCGTCCGGGTCCAAGGGCTGCTGCGGTACCTCTACGGGCCGGGCACCAATGGTGAGCACCGCGACCCGCACATCGTGGCCGGCTTCGGGGACCTAGCCGACCTGGAACCGGCAGTACGCGCGGATGGCCGCCGCGACTTTCGCCACCTGGAGGGTCTACTGACGCAACCGCTGGCGCTGCTCGGTGAACGGAACTACCGCAAGCCCGTCTGGCATTGCGCCGTACGGGCCGCTCCAGAAGACCCGGTCATGACCGATGAGCAGTGGGCCCAGATCGCCGCCGAGATCATGCAGCGGACCGGCCTTGTCCCTGCGGGGGACGTTGACGCCGTCCGCTGGATCGCCGTCCGGCACGCCGCCGACCACGTACACATCGTGGCCACGCTGGCGCGGCCGGACGGCGTCCGCCCCGAGGTATGGAACGACGGATACCGGGTGCGGGACGCCTGCCGAGCGGTGGAGGCACGGTTCGGCCTGCGATCCACGGCGCCAGCGGACCGGACCGCCGCCCGCCGTCCCAAACGCGGCGAGACCGAGAAAGCCGTCCGCCGCGGCCAGCCGGTACCTTCACGCACTTTCCTGCATCACAAGGTCCAGACCGCAGCCGCTGGCGCGGGGAGCGAAAAGGAGTTCTTCGAACGCCTCCAGGCCGACGGTGTCCTGGTGCGGCGGCGGTTCAGTCAGCGAACGGCTGGCGAGCTGACCGGGTACGCCGTGGCGGCGCCCGGCGATGTCAACGCGGCCGGACAGCCGGTCTGGTACGGGGGCGGCAAGCTCGCCGCCGACCTCACGCTGCCCAAACTCCGCCTCCGCTGGACAAGCGCGGACGGCCTCGTCCGCGGCCCGTCCGCCGTCCGTCCGCTGTCCGGACAGCACCTGTCCGCGCGGACAAGCCAGGCCGTGCTGCGGACCACCGTCCGCCGCGCCGCGGACGAAGCCCGGACGACCGCCGACTTCCTTGAGCGGCTCCAAGACAACGGACTCCTGGTGAAAGTCCGCTACAGCCAATACGTCCCAGGTCAGATCACCGGCTACGCCGTCGCCCTTCCCACCGACCCCGGCAACGAGGAACCGACCTGGCATCCGGGAAGCCGGCTCGCAGACGACCTCTCTCTCACGCGCCTCCAGCAACGTTGGGCATCACCCGGGGCGCGTGACATGCCAACCGCCGTCGTTGACGACCTCACCGTTGAGGAGCGGCAGGCGTTCTACGACGACGCGGCTCGCGCCGCGTCCTACGCCACCGCCCACACTCGTCGCTACCTCGCCACCAATCCATACGCGGTCCAAGACGCCTGCTGGGCCGCCTCCGACGCTCTCCGCACCGCCGCGCAAGCCACCGGCAACCACCACCTCCGCCGCGCCGCCGACACCTACGACCGCGCCGCTCGTGCACCCTACGGTCGCATTCCCCGGCCCACCCCTGCGGGCAACGCCCTGCGCACCGCAGCCCGCCTCCTCGCACTCACCGGCTCCGCCAAGAACCGGACGATCGTGTCGACCATGATGCTCGTCGCCAACCTCATCACGCTGCTCGACACCATTGCCGAGCTACGCCGACTCCAGCACCGCCAAGCCCAAGCCGACGCCGCCCGAAGCGCCGCCGCACACGTCCGCGAAGCGCAACCCGCCTCCCCCGACAGCCCGCCACAACCAACCGCGCAGGCGGCCATGTCCTCGCAAGCACGCCTGGCCATGGCCGCCTTCCCCAATCCGTGGGCGCCAATGCAACCGGCGGTCCCTGCTAGACCCGCACCGCCGAGCCCTTCGCCGGCACCTCGGCCAGGCCGACAGCGCCGGTGACCATACGCCATGACGAAGACTTCAATGCCCGCCACGACCCCAAACACAGAGGCATCCGAATGCAGACCATGCGACACGAAGACCTCGACACGCTTCCCACCGTCGTCAGCATCACGACCGCAGCCCGCGCCCTGGGACTCTCCCGCACATACGCCTACGAGCTGGCGAAACGCGGAGACTTTCCATGCCGCGTCATCCGAGTCGGCACCGCCTACCGCGTACCGACCGCGGAGCTTCGCAAGTTGCTCGGCGTGACATAGGTGGACGGGAGTCGCGCCCGCCCCCTGGATGACGATGAAGATCGTCATCCAGGGGTTAGGGGCCCTGACCTCGGCGTCCGAGGTTCAAGGCTCCCCTTGAAACGATCTACTTGACTGTAGTTAACTCTCCGCGAGTGAGCGATGACAGGACGAAGGTCTGCGATGAGCCCTGTGAGCGCCCGCAGGAGCGCCTCGAACGGCTGGTGACTCTGCTGGCCGAAGGTGTCGGTGAACTCGGCCACCTCGAGCCGCTACACCGTGCGCGCGCTACAGACCCTCTCGCCACCCTCGCCCGTGAGGTGATCGGAGGCCTCGCCGCCGTCCGGCGGGAAGCGTTCCGCGAAGCCCGCGCTGATGGCCTCACGCTCACGGAGATCGCCGACCAGCTCGGCGTGAGTGTTCAAGCGGTGTCCCAGGTGCTGAGAAAACGGCCTCACGACTAGAGCAACGTCCGCCGAGATGTCTCGCACCTCCGACACCACGAAACGAAGTGTTTCTAGAGGAGAAGACATGCGAGGCACGACCTACAAGCGTTGCGGCTGCCGCAATCCCGAGACCGGTGAGAAGTACCCCACGGGCAAGTGCCCGAAGCTGGTCAACCGGAACCACGGTGCATGGTGGGCGCGCTACGACGCACCCGCAGGAAGCAGTGGCCGGCGAAGACAGCCGACCGTCGGCCCGTTCAAGACCAAGAGGGCCGCCCAGCAAGCACTTACGGAAGAACTCGGCAAGACCGAGGTCCATGGCCGACAGCTCGATCGGAACCTGAAGACGAGCGTATACCTGCAGAACGTCTGGCTTCCGGCCAAGAAGGAGAGCCTGTCCGGCTCGACATACGCGGACTACGCGGAGATCGTTCAGCTCTACCTGGCGCCCGGGCTGGGGCACCTCAAGCTGGTCGATCTAAGAGACAAGCACGTGATCGACCTGTACGAGGCGATCCTGCAGATCAACCGTCCGCTTCCCGAAGGCGAAAAGCCCAGCGAACTGCTCCGGCGCCTCCTTGAGGTTCGGGCGTACTCGACGAGACCGCTGAAGGTCGGCGAGGCTCCGCGCCGCAAACAGACCAAACCCATCTCGCCGACGCGGGTGAAGAAGATCCATGCGGTTCTGCTCTCCGCCCTGAACTGGGCGGTGAAGTCCAAGCGCCTGAGAGAGAACCCGATCGAACACGTGGAACCACCGCGCATCAAGGGAAGGCGGGTCAAGCCACTCGTCTGGACGAGCGAGCGCGTCGAGCGATGGCAGGAGACCGGCAAGGTGCCCGCGCCGGTGATGGTGTGGACAGCTGCGCAGACGGGCGCCTTCCTCGACTTCATCGCGGAGGAGCGGCTGTACGCCCTCTTCCATCTGGTCGCCTTCCGTGGCCTGCGTCGTGCCGAGGTCGCGGGGCTGGCCTGGGCGGACACCGATCTGCAGGGCGCGGGCACGCTGACCATCCGCGAGACGAGTCCTGATTCCGAGAGCCAGGACGACGATTACGATGACACCAAGTCCGAGGCCGGCGAGCGCACCGTGGCGCTGGACGAGGCGACCGTCTCGGTACTGCTGGACTGGCGGGCCAACCAGGAAGGAGAGAGGTCCGTCGCCGGCCCCGAGGTATGGGTGGACTCCGGACGTGTCTTCACCCGTGAGGACGGAGCGCGGCTGCGCCCTCAGTGGATCTCCACACGGTTCGAGGACCTGATCAGAAAGTACTGGCTCGTCCGGCATCGGCACTCCGTCGAAGGCTGGTCCGTCGACAGGATCGCCCGTCGCCACCGGATCTCCGTTCGCGCCGTCCAGATCGCGATCGGAGGTGAGCCTCTGCCGCCGATCCGCTTCCACGATCTACGGCACGGGGCTGCGACGCTCGCGCTGCTGGGGAACGTCAACATGAAAGTGATCAGCGAGACGCTCGGTCATGCCCGCCACTCGTTCACCGCCGACACCTACACCTCGGTGCTTCCGGAGGTGTCCAAGGCAGCGGCAGAAGCTGTGGCGGCGGTCGTTCCTCGCCAGCCGCAGACGGGAGTCCCCGCAGCCACCAACGTGATCTCATTCGCGGACCGCCGGAACAGGCGCGGCAAACACGCAGGGTAACCAAGCCTGAGAGGGTCAGCACCCGGCCTCAGCTGGGAACGAGCGCACTCCGCCGACGTCCCGTGCACACCATGTGCACACCAGGCGCGGAAAAACGGGCATCTGGAACGCGACAGGGACTTCGTCCAAGATCGCAATCTCGGGCGAAGTCCCTGGTCAGGTGGCGGAGGATCGGGGATTTGAACCCCGGATGGGCGGTAAACCCAAACCGCATTAGCAGTGCGGCGCCATAGACCGGACTAGGCGAATCCTCCAGGAGCCATCAGGCTCAGCACAGGGTACCGGTTCGGCGCAGCAACCGGCAAAGTCTGGCCTGTGGCACTGAAGCATAGTGCGAAGACGCCCTCCGGGCGACGAGGTTGCCGGACGATTCGCTCCCGGGGCCGCGGGAGCGAAGCGCCGCGATCAGCCGATGTGGAAGCCGGTGTAGCCGCAGGCCTTGCCCAGGTCCTCGCCGTGCTGCTGCATCTGCGTGAAGTTGGGCGTGCCACCGGACAGGTTGCCGGAACTGAGCTTGCGGAGCGTGGCCGCGGTCTCGTCGAGGTCGCCGGCGAACGCGGTGGCGGCGGTCTCGACGTCGCCGCCGGCGTTCTGGCCCTCGCTGCGGATCTTGGCGGCCGCGTCGGAGAACGTCTGGGCCGTCGACTCGGCGCCGCCGGTGCCGGTGGCCGAGCCACCGCTCGAGGCGACGCTCTTCAGCTCGGTCTCGATGTTCTTGCAGGCGGTCTTCTTCTTGCCGCCGCCGGTGATGGAGTCCACCGGACCGCAGGCCGTGGAGCCGATCAGCAGGCCACCGATGGCCAGGGCGCCGACGAGCTTGGCGGCAGACATGCGCATGAACTTTCTCCTTCAGGGGGGTTTGGGACTTCGGACGAGGGTAAACCGCAGTGGTCACATCCGTCTCGAATACCCCTTTGGCGTTATTCCGCCACAGACGGTTCCGTGACCCAGCTCACACTCTCGCGAACGCCTCTTCGGACGCCGATTCGCCGTCCGGTGCTGGGAGCCGGTACAGTTGGGTCCGAACGGGCACCCGTAGCTCAATGGATAGAGCATCTGACTACGGATCAGAAGGTTAGGGGTTCGAATCCCTTCGGGTGCGCAGCAGGTCAGAGGCCCCTTGCGATCATCGCGAGGGGCCTCTTGCGTTAGCGCGGGAGCCACGGCACCGCTCACGCTCCGAAGAGCGCCCGCTCATCGCTTCGGCCGCTGCACGCTTGTCGTCCACGAGGAGATGCCCGTAGACGTCTTTCTTGATCGCGAGGACGTGTGGCCGAGGATCTCGGAGACGAGGTGCAGCGGTGTCCCCTGTGCCGGCGTCAGCGAGGCGTCGGATGCCAGTGACCGGGGCCAGTGCGCTTCGCGAGCTTGGAGAAGCTCGGCTCAGCGGATCCCGCTGTCGTAGCCGACCTCTACGCGTGCGTACGCGTGAGCATGGACAGTGACGGGAATCGTGGATCGCCTCAAGAACGGGGTGGGGGAAGACTCCCAGGGGCTTCGCATCACGTGAATCGTGTAGCGGCCGGGGGCGAGGCGCACTCGGAAACGCCCTTGGCCGTCCGTCCGGATGAAGGCCGCCACTCCGGGCCAGTCATGCCGCGTCACCAACGCCGACATCCTCACATGGCCCACGGGGCACACTTGCCCGACCCTCTGCACAGGGCACATTGGCCCTACCGTCGTCTGCCCAGCCAGGCCACTGCCCGAAGCCGTCGAGAAGAGCCAGGCCGGTTCGACCGCCCCCAAGGCCAGCACCCCCAGCGCCGTCGCCGCAGTGATCTTCCAAGCTCTTCGCATGGCTCTGGGACGCTCGGGATCCGCCGACGAGTTCCCGGGGCGAACACAGTCATTGGCCGAGCTCGAACCAGGGGGCTGCGCGGCCCTGTGGACCCCCGCGCTCCAGGGGGCACTCCCGCTTGTGTCACGGGGTGCGCTCCGTTCGCGCCGGAGCACAGTGATCGCGGGCGGATCTCTTCGGGTGCCCTTCGCGGTCGTTGCGAGGGGTCTCTCGCGTTCGCGGAACGTGGGGGTGGGGGCTGGCGTCTTAGGGAGGTGAGTTTGAGTGCGACGGTCTTGCCGTTGGCGGGGGTGGCTCTCGGGTCGGCTGGGACGCTGGTCGGTCAGTACCTCTCCACGCGGGTGGACGCGCGGCGGGCGCGGTTCGAGCGGGACAGCGCGGAACGGGCGGAGCGCAAGGAGGCGCTCATGGAGTTCCTGTCAGCGGCCCAGCAGGTGGAACTGTGCCTGGACCGCCTCTCCTTGGGAGAGCACATCGAGGATTCCGAGAAGTGGCAGCATCTGCATGCGCTCTGGCTCGCCAAGAAGGTTCCGGAACTTGTGTGCACTCCTTCGGTGGCGCAGGCGGCTCACGACTACACGATGGCTCTCCATGCGCTGCTTCGCGGGACGGGCGCGCCGGCCAAGCGGGAGCTCCGGTTCGCGTTCATGGAGGCCGCCAGGGTGGAGCTCGGTGTGGCTAGCGAGCCGTTGAGGCGGGATCCTCCGGCGGTGGAGTCCGGCCGGTAGCGGAGAGGGCGCGCAGGTCGTCGAAGGCCTGGAGGAGATGGGCGTCCAGGCTCTGGGACGGGTCGTCGATCCAGGCTTGGGCGGCGTGGTGGAAGGTGGCCCAGCCGGTCTGGGCGGCGAGGGCCGCCAGGCGGTCGGGGACGCCGCGCCGGCGGAGGGCGTCCGCCAGGGCGTCGGTGAGCGAGGCGGCCTTGGCCAGCTCCCGTTCGCGGAGCGCGGGCGTCGCGGCGATGATCTCCAGCCGGGGTTCGGAGAACGGGCGGTTCTCCTCGAGGACGCGTCCCGCCTTGCGGAACGTGCCGAGCAGGACGTCGAGCGGTTCCAGGTCGGCGGGCGCCTCGGCCACCGCGCGGGTCATCGCGTCGCGCAGGTCGGCCTCGCCGTCGAAGAGCACCTCGCGCTTGTCGGGGAAGTGCCGGAAGAACGTGCGCTCGTTGACGCCGGCCCGGGCGGCGATCTCGGCCGCGGTGGTGCGGTCGTAGCCGCGTTCCCGGTACAGCTCCAGGGCCGCCTGGCGAAGGCGGCGGCGCGCTTCTGCTCCGCTCCGTGGCACGCGTCGAGACTACCGCATGTGTCAGTGGCTGGCGCTACGTGTAGAGTCAGCGACTGGCGCTAAGAAGCGTCAGTCACTGGCTTTACGGGGAGTCGTCATGCATGTCTTCGTCACGGGCGGTTCGGGACTGACCGGTCCGGCCGTCGTCGCCGAGCTCATCGCCGCCGGTCACACCGTCACCGGGCTCGCGCGCTCGGACGCGGCGGCGGCGCGGCTGGAGTCGCTGGGCGCCATGCCGCACCGGGGGTCCCTGGACGATCTCGACAGCCTGCGCAGCGGCGCCGAAGCCGCCGACGGCGTCCTGCACATGGCGTTCGGAGGCGACTTCGCCGACCCCGACGACATGATGAGGCGCGACCGGAACGCGATCGAGACGCTCGGCCGGGCGCTCGGACGCTCAGGCAGGCCGCTGGTCTGCACCTCGGGCACGCTGGTCATGCCCGCCGGACGGGTGAGCACCGAGCAAGACGAGCCCGATCCGTCCGGGATCGCCGGCTTCCGGCTCCCGGGTGAGCGGGCCTGCCTGGGCTTCGCCGCCGAGGGGGTGCGGTCGAGCGTGGTCCGGCTCGCCCCGACCGTCCACGGGCCGGGGGACTACGGGTTCATCGGCATGCTCGTCGACACCGCACGGAAGACCGGTGTGTCGGCTTATGTCGGGGACGGCGGCAACCGGTGGCCTGCGGTGCACCGGCTCGACGCGGCGGTCCTGTTCCGCTTGGCGCTGGAGAAGGCGCCCGGTGGCAGCGTGCTTCACGGGGTGGCGGAAACCGGCGTCACGTTGAGGAGCGTCGCGGAGACGATCGCGCGGGGTCTGGGGCTGCCCGCGGTCTCACTGTCCCCGGACGAGGCCGCCGCCCATTTCCCCAGCCCGTTCATGGCCATCGTGTACGGCTTCGACGCGCCCGCGTCCGCATCGTCCACACGGGAGCTGCTCGGCTGGACGCCCATCCACCCGACGCTGCTCGACGACCTGGAGCACGGCGACTACCTCAAGGGCTAGCGGGACCGCGAGCGGCGCCGCTCCGCCACGGCCGCCGCCAGGAACAGCGCCACCGTCACCCCCGCGGCCACCTGTCCCGGACGCTTGACCTGGTCCCTGGCCTCGCCGCACCGGACGTCGCGCTGGAGATCGACCTCGCCGGTCGGGTCGTTCTTCGCCGGGTGATCGTCGCTGGGCGTCCGGGAGAACCACACCGAGCCGCAACTCTCCGTCTCGACGCCCACCTTGATGTGCGTCGGCCAGAGACCGAAAACGGCCACGGCGAGCAGCGAGCAGAACCCGAGGACGGCGAGGAGGCGCGGCAAAGACATGGAGGCATCATGGATCACTCGCCGCCGCCGAGACAGGGGCCTGAACCGGGCCATCACTAATCCCCGGGTTTCGGACAGGGGCGCCGGCGGAGAGCGGCTCTTCATGAAGGGACGGGGCGCGGCGACAGTAGGATCCGGCTGGAGGGCAGGCGCGAGGCGATCGGAGAGACATGCACCCCAGCTCTGACGGCGCGGCGCCCCGCGAGGAGGACCTCGACGGGTCCGCACCCGCAGACGAGGCCTCGGAGCGGCCGTCCGGCGGAGCGGCCACCGGGACGGACGGCGAACGGCCCGGTGACGGCGCGGCGGAACCGGCGAAGGGGAAGAAGAAGGGGTCGTTCTGGAAGGAACTGCCCGTCCTCATCGTCGTCGCCGTGGTGCTCGCCCTCGTGGTGAAGACGTTCCTGGTGCAGGCCTTCTACATCCCGTCGGGCTCCATGCAGAACACGCTGGAGATCGGCGACCGGGTCCTCGTCAACAAGATCGTTTACCACACGCGGGACGTCAAGCGCGGCGACATCGTGGTGTTCAACGGCATGGACTCGTGGGACCCCGAGGTGACGTACACGACGCCGAAGAACCCGGTGGCGCGGTTCTTCCGGTGGGTCGGCGGCGCCTTCGGGGTCGCCCCCGGCGAGAAGGACTACATCAAGCGGGTCATCGGCGTGCCGGGCGACCACGTGAAATGCTGCGACGCGCAGGGCCGCGTGTCCGTCAACGGGGTGGCCCTGGACGAGCGGTCGTACCTCTACACCGATCCCGTCACGCACGAGCAGAACAAGCCGTCCGAGCAGCCGTTCGACGTGACGGTGAAGCCGGGGACCCTGTGGGTCATGGGCGACCACCGGGAGCTGTCCGCGGACTCGCGCGCGCATCGGAGCGACCCCGGCGGCGGCGCGATCCCGAGGGGCCGGGTCATCGGCCGCGCCTTCGTCGTCGTGTGGCCCGTGAACCGGATGAAGATGCTCCCCATCCCCGGCACGTTCGATCGGGCCATCGGCGCTCTCGCGCCCGCGACGCCGGTCGCGCTGGGACTGGCGGCGGCGACGCCGGTCGTCCTGCTGCGGCGCCGCTCGCGTAAGGGCTGATGAGCGGGGCCGTCAGGTCTCCACTCGGCGTGGGAGACGTCCTTCCCCTCGGCCCCCTCGACGCCTGACCGCCGCAGGAATTTGACCGGGGGTTTCTGCGCAGCGCGATCTTCGCGGGTAGGGAGGAGGAAGATCGATCGCGTCGGCTCCGGGGGGAGGGCGGGTGGCCGGCACCACCGCGACCCAGCCTCGCGCGCTGCTGGCGCTGTCGCTGCCCGCACTGCTGATCGGCGTGGGGGCGAGCCTGCTCCTGCTCGGCGTGAGCACCGTCGCCGAGGCGCTGCAGAAAGCCGTCTGGGACCGGCTCCCGCACGCCCTCGGCATCGGCGGGGAGCCCGCCTGGTGGACGGTCCTGATCCTCGTCCTGGCGGGCGTCGCGGTCGGCCTCGTCGTCTGGAAGGTGCCGGGCCACGCGGGACCCGACCCGGCCACCGAGGGCCTCGTCGCGCCGCCGATGCCCGCGCCCGTCGTCCCGAGCCTGCTGCTCGCCACCGTCCTCACGCTCGCGGGCGGGGTCAGCCTCGGCCCGGAGAACCCGATCACCGCGGTCAACGTCGCGCTGGCGTTCGCGCTCGGGCGGCGCTTCCTGCCCAGGGTCCCGGGCGAGGCGTGGGTGGGGCTCGCGGCGGCCGGGACGATCGGCGCGCTGTTCGGCACTCCGGTCGCGGCCGCGCTCATCCTGTCGGAGACGATGACGGGCGAGTCCGGCACCCCGCTGTGGGACCGCCTGTTCGCGCCGCTCGTCGCCGCCGGCGCCGGGGCGCTCACCACCGTCGTGCTCGCCGCGCCGGTGCTGGCGGTGGACGTCCCCGGCTACCCCGGCTTCACGCTCGTCGACCTGGTCAGCGGCTCGGTCATCGCCCTCGCCGCGTGCGCGCTCGGGCTGGTGCTGGTGTACGCGTTCCCGTACGTCCACGCCGCGTTCCACCGGCTGCCGGGCCCGGTCGCCGCGCTCGTGGCCGGCGGGGCGGTGCTCGGCGTGCTCGGCGCGATCGGCGGCCGGATCACCCTGTTCAAGGGCCTGAGCGAGATGAAGACCCTCACTGAGCACGTGTCGTCGCACTCGACGGGCGGGCTGCTGCTGATCGTCGTGGTGAAGCTGGCCGCGCTGCTGATCGCCGCGTCGTGCGGGTTCCGCGGCGGGCGGATCTTCCCGTCGGTGTTCACGGGCGTCGCGATCGGGCTGCTCGCGAACCGGCTGGTGGACGACGTCCCGGTGTCCCTCGCGATCAGCGCGGGGGTGCTCGGGCTGCTCGTCGCCGTCACCCGGCAGGGCTGGCTGAGCCTGTTCATGGCGGTCACCGTCGTCACCGACATCAAGCTGCTGCCGCTGATGTGCGTCGTCGTCCTGCCGCCGTGGCTGCTGGCCGTCGGGCGTCCGCCGATGCTCGTCAAGGAGGGCTGACGAGGCGCGGGGCGTCAGCCCGCCAGGGCCCGGAGGCTCTCGCGGAGCGACTGCGTGGTGGCGAGGACGGCGGTGGGCTCGTAGCCGCAGTGGGCCATGCAGTTGTCGCAGCGCGGGTCGCGGCCGCGGCCGTAGGCGTCCCAGTCGGTGGTCTCCAGCAGCTCCTTCCAGGAGGCGGCGTAGCCGTCGGCGAGCAGGTAGCAGGGCTTCTGCCAGCCGAGGAGCGAGTACGACGGCACGCCCCACGGCGTGCACGCGAACTCGCGCCGGCCTTCGAGGAAGTCGAGGTAGAGCGGGGAGTGGTTGAGGCGCCAGCGCCGCCGGCGGCCGCCCGCGAACGCCTGCCGGAACAGGTCGCGGGTCTGCTGGACGCCGAGGAACCGGTCCTGGTCGGGGGCCTTCTCGTAGGCGTAGCCGGGCGCGATCTCCATCCGGTCGACGCCGAGCTCGTCGTTCAGGTAGTCCAGGGTCTCCCGGACGGTCTCGGGGGTGTCGGTGTTGTAGAACGTCGAGTTCGTGTAGACGGCGAACCCGGCGGCCTTGGCGGCCCGGATCGCGTCCACGGCCTCGTCGAAGACGCCGTCCTTGCTGACGGACTCGTCGTGGCGCTCTTTCAGCCCGTCGATGTGCACCATCCAGGCGAAGTCGCGGTGCGGGCGGAAGCGGTGCAGGTGCTTGCGCAGCAGCACCGCGTTGGTGCACAGGACGACGAACTTGCGGCGCCGCAGCAGCTCGACGACGATCCGGTCGATCTGCGGGTGCATGAGCGGCTCGCCGCCCGCGATCGACACCATCGGCGCGCCGCACTCCTCGACGGCGGCCACCGCCTGCTCCACCGGCATCCGCTGCTTGAGCAGCGACGCGGGCTGCTGGATCTTGCCGCAGCCGGCGCACTTGAGGTTGCAGGCGAACAGCGGTTCCAGCTCCATGATCATCGGGAACTTCGCGGTGCCGCGGATCCGCTGCCGCACCAGATGGATCCCGATCTTGACCGCCAGCCGCATGGGCAGTCCCATGTGCGCCTCCCTGAGCCGCGGGTGTCGTCCGTGCGCCGGACCGTCCCGGCATCCGGACGATGCTCCATACAGCGAGTATGAAACATGGTAGCTGTACGTCAATATAGGTTCGCGGGTATGACGCCGTCCCGACGCGCCGAGCACGCCGCCGACACCCGCGCCGCCCTGCTGGCCGCCGCCCGCGCGCTGTTCGCCGAGCGCGGCTACGCCGCCACCGGCACCGAGGACGTCGTCGCCGCCGCCCGCGTCACCCGCGGCGCGCTCTACCACCACTTCCGCGACAAGGCCGCGCTGTTCGGCGCCGTGGTCGAGCAGGTCGGCGCGGAGCTGGCCGAGCGGCTGATCCGCCAGCAGCTCGACCGGCCCGCGGCGGGCGGCCCGCTGGCCCGGATCCGGGACGGCCTCGCCGCGTTCCTCGACACCTGCGTCGACAGCGACTTCCAGCGCCTCGTGCTCGTCGAGGGCCCCATCGTGCTCGGCGCCGACGCCTGGAACGACCTCGCGGAACGGCACGGCCTGCGGCTGCTCACCGAGTGGCTGGAGCGCGCGATGGACGCCGGCGAGCTCGACCGGCAGCCGCCGGGCGTGCTGGCCCGGCTGATCGTCGCGATGATCATCGAGGCGAGCCTCGTCATCGCGCGCGCCGCCGACCAGGCCGCCGCGCGCGCCGAGGTCGGCGCCGTCCTCGACCGCACCCTCCGCGGCCTCCGGCCGGCCTGAGCGCACCTCCGGCCGGGCTGACCACCGGGCGCCGCCTGCGGTTACAGTGTGGGCGGGCCGTGACTGGCGCCTAGGGTGGAGCACCACCGGGGAGCGGCCCGCCACCGCCGCCGTGCGCCTGGGCGATCCATGACGACGCCCGGGAGCGGTCGCCGATGCGGACACTTCTGATCGACAACTACGACTCGTTCACGTTCAACCTGTACCAGCTGCTGGGCGAGGTGAACGGGCGGCCGCCGACGGTCGTCCGCAACGACGCCGACTGGTCGGGGCTGTCCCCCGCCGACTTCGACAACGTGGTCATCTCCCCCGGGCCGGGACGTCCCGACCGCGACCGCGACATCGGCATCGGCGCCCGGGTGATCGACGAGTGGTCGCTGCCGCTGCTCGGCGTGTGCCTGGGGCACCAGGGCATCTGCCACCGGCTCGGCGGCAAGGTCGAGCACGCGCCGGAACCCGTGCACGGACGGGTCTCCCAGGTCGTCCACACCGGGGAGGGGCTCTTCGCGGGGCTGCCGTCGCCGCTGCCCGTCGTCCGGTACCACTCGCTGGCGGTCACGGCGCTGCCCGACGAGCTGGAGGCCGTCGCATGGTCGGACGACGGCGTCCTGATGGGGGTGCGGCACCGGTCGGCGCCGGTTTGGGGCATCCAGTTCCACCCCGAGTCCATCTGCACCGGTCACGGCCGCGAGCTGCTGGCCAACTTCCGTGACCTCACGCGCGCGCACCACGGCGCGGGGCCCTACCGGCTCCACGTCCACCGGCTGGCGGCGGCGCCCGACCCCGAGGCGGCCTACCGGACGGTGTTCGCCGGACGCTCCGGCGCGTTCTGGCTGGACAGCGGCACGCACGCGGAGGGGACGTCGCGGTTCACGATGATGGGCGACGGCGACGGCCCGCTCGGCGAGCTGGTGACGTACCGGGTCGCGGAGCGGCGCGTCCGGGTGGACGGGCACGGCACCGTGTCGGAGCAGCCGGCCGGCTCGTTCTTCGACTACCTGGAACGGGAGGTGACCCGGCGGGCGCTGCCCGACGACGGCGATCTCCCGTTCGGGTTCCGCCTGGGCTACGTCGGCTACCTGGGGTACGAGCTGAAGGCCGAGACGGGCGGCACCGCCGCGCACGCCTCGCCCACCCCGGACGCCGCGATGGTGTTCGCCGACCGGGCGCTGGTCATCGACCACGCGGAAGGCGAGTCCTACCTGCTGCGCCTCAGCCGCCTGGCCCGCGACCCGGAGGTGGACGCGTGGTTCGCCGCGACCGCCGCGCGCGTCCGCGGCCTGCCGTCCGAGCCGGCTCCGCCGCCGACCGGGCCGCTGACCGGCGACGCGGCGGAACCGCCCGTCGAGCTGCACCACGACCGGGAGGCGTACCTCGGCCTGGTCGCCGAGTGCCTGGACGAGATCCGCGACGGGGAGTCGTACGAGATCTGCCTGTCCAACACCGCGACCGCGCGCACCGCCGTCGACCCCGCCGCCACGTTCGCGCACCTCCGGCGGGTCAGCCCCGTCCCGTACGGCGCGCTGCTCGCCTTCCCCGGCGTCGCGGTGCTCAGCGCCTCGCCGGAGCAGTTCCTCGCGGTGACGTCCGAGGGGCTGGTGCGGTCGAAGCCGATCAAGGGCACCCGGCCCCGCGGCGCCGCCCCCGGGCACGACGACGCCCTCCGCCGCGAGCTGGCGGCCAGCGAGAAGGACCGTGCCGAGAACCTCATGATCGTGGACCTCGTCCGCAACGACCTGAACACCGTCTGCGCCGTCGGCTCCGTGCGCGTCCCGCGGCTGTTCGACGTCGAGTCGTTCGCGCCCGTCCACCACCTGGTGTCCACGGTCGAGGGCAGGCTCCGCGACGGGGTGACGGCGGTCGGGTGCGCGCGCGCCGCGTTCCCGCCGGGGTCGATGACCGGCGCGCCGAAGGTCCGCACGATGGAGATCATCGACCGGCTGGAGGGGCGGGCCCGCGGCGTCTACTCCGGGGCGCTCGGCTGGTTCTCCCTCGGCGGCGCGTGCGAGCTCAGCGTCGTCAACCGGACGATCGTCGTCGCGCCCGGCGGCACCTCCTTCAACGTGGGCGGCGCGATCGTCGCGCTGTCCGACCCGGAGGAGGAGTTCGCCGAGACCCTGGTGAAGGCCCGCGCGATGATCGCCGCCATCGCCGCGTCGGCGCCCCCGGCGCCGGAGCCGTCACCGGCCGGCGTCGCGGGGGCGCGGCCGGGCGCGGATGTGGACGCGCTCCCCCTGGCGGCCGAACAGGTTGAGGACCTCCACGGGTGAGTCCCCGGCGGGGCCGAACCAGTGCGGCAGGCGGGTGTCGAACTCGGCGGCCTCGCCCGGCCCCATGACGAGGTCGTGATCGGCCAGGATGAGCCGCAGCCGCCCGGACAGGACGTACAGCCACTCGTAGCCCTCGTGCGTGCACGGGTCGGGGATGTTCTGGTCCGCCGGGATGATCGACTTCCACGCCTGGAGCGGGCCCGGGTGCGGCGTCAGCGGGATCACGGTGCGGCCGTTGCGGACGACGGGCTTCGCGCGCACGCGCGGGTCGCCGACCTGCGGCGCCCCGACCAGCTCGTCCAGCGGCACCTGGTGGGCCTGCGCGATGGGCAGCAGCAGTTCGAGGCTCGGGCGGCGCTGTCCCGTCTCCAGCCTGGACAGGGTGCTCTTGGAGATGCCGGTGGCCTCGGACAGCGCCGCGAGGCTCACGCCGCGCCGGGTGCGGACGCGCTTGAGGCGGGGGCCGACCTGGGCCAGCGTGTCGGCGATCGCGGCCGCCGGAGCCGGCGCGCTTGCCGGAGCCGACGCGCCCGCCGGGGCGGGCGCGAAAGGCGGGGAGTGCTCGGTCATCCCCCCATTCCACCTCCCGCGTCCCGGAAACGGCAACAGAAGTTGTCGGGTCGGGATGCCGGGCCGGAGCATCGGCGGCGGAGGTGATCGCCGTGAACGAGGCGACGAACGACCGGGCCGGCGGCGCGCCGCGCGCCACCGGGGACGGGTCCTACGACGTGGTGGTGGTCGGCGCGGGTGCGGCCGGACTGAACGCGGCCCTGGTGCTCGGACGGGCCCGCCGCAGGGTGGCGGTGATCGACGCCGGTGAGCCGCGCAACGCGCCCGCCGCGCACATGCACGGCTTCCTGTCCCGCGACGGGCTGCCCCCGGCGACGCTGCTGGAGCTCGGCCGCGCCGAGATCGCGCGGTACGGCGCCGGGCTGATCCGCGGACGGGTCGAGCACATCGACCCCGGCTTCCGCGTGCGCATGGACGGCGGGCCTGTGCTCGCCGCCCGCCGGATCCTCGTCGCGACCGGGCTCCGCGACGAGCTGCCGGACATCCCGGGCGTGCGCGAGCGGTGGGGCAAGGACGTCCTGCACTGCCCCTACTGCCACGGGTTCGAGGTCCGCGACCGGCCGCTCGCCGTCCTCGGCACCGGTCCCGGCGCGGTGCACCAGGCGCTGCTCCTGCGCGGATGGAGCGACGACGTCGCCTTCTTCGCCCACACGCTCGACCTGGCGGCGGAGGACCGCGAGCGGTTGGAGGCGCGCGGGCTCCGCATCGTCGAAGGCCGGATCGAGCACCTGGTCACCGGCCGGGACGGGCTGCGGGGCGTCGCGCTCGCCGATGGCCGGGTGGTCCCCCGCGCCGCCGCGTTCCTCTTCCCCCGCATGGTCCCGAACGACGCGCTGCTGACCCGGCTGGGCTGCGAGAAGGACGGCGGATGGGTCGTCACCGACCGCACCGGGCGCACGAGCGTCGCGGGCGTGTGGGCGGCGGGGAACGTCGTGGACCCGCGCGCCCAGGTGGTCACGGCGGCCGGGATGGGCTCCGCCGCCGCGTTCGCGATCAACAACGACCTGCTGGACGAGGACGTCGCCGACGCGGTCGCACGGCGCCGCGCCGCCACCGTTGGCGGTGGGGTCCGGTGAGCGCGGCGTCCAGGGGAAGGCTGCCGCTCGGCGTCTACCTGCTCGCGTTCAGCCTGTTCGCGATGGGCAGCGCGGAGTTCCTGCTCGCGGGGGTCCTGCCGGACATCGCCGACGACCTCGGCGTCGGCCTTTCGTCGGCGGGCGCGCTGATCTCGGCGTTCGCGATCGGCGTCGTGATCGGCGGGCCGCCGTTCGCGATCCTGACGCTGCGCTGGCCGCGCCGCACCACGCTCGTCGCCACGCAGGCGGTCTTCGCCGTGGCGGTCGCCGGAGGGCTGCTGACCAGCAGCTACACGGTGCTGCTGGGGTGCCGCTTCATCTGCGGGCTCGCCTACGCGGGGTACTGGGCGGTCGCCGCGGTCACCGCCGTCGGCCTCGTCGCCCCCGACCGCACCGCGCGGGCCTCCGGGGTCGTCGTCAGCGGGCTCAGCCTCGCGATGATCGCGGGCGGTCCGGCGGGCGCGCTGCTCAGCCACTTCACCGGATGGCGGGGCGGATTCTGGGGCGTCACCGCGCTGACCGCCGCCGGCGCCGTCCTGAGCCTGACCGCCGTGCCCGCGACCGGCGGCGGCGAGGAGCCCAGCGTCAGGCGCGAACTCGGCGCCCTGAGGCGGCCGCAGCTGTGGGTCGTCTACGCGGCCACCCTGCTGAGCACCGCCGCCTACATGATCTCCTTCAACTACCTCGCGCCGCTCCTGACCGGCGTCACCGGCGTCCCCGAGGTGTGGGTGCCCGCGCTCCTCGCGCTGTTCGGCGCCGGCGCGTTCGCCGGGCTGTCGGTCGGCGGGCGGATCGCCGACCGGCACCCCACGCACGCGCTGCTCGCCGGGGCCACGGGGATCCTGGCGTGCTCCGTCCTGCTCGCGCTGCTCGCCCGGCACGCGTGGGCCGTCGTCCCGCTCGTCGCGCTCCTCGGAGTCGCGGGGTTCGTGCTGAACCCGGCGATCTACGGGCGGGTGTTCGCGATCGCCGGGCGGGCGCCGACGCTCGCGGGAGCCACCACCGTCTCGGCGTTCCAGCTCGGCATCAGCCTCGTCCCGGCGCTCGCCGGAGCCGCGCTGAACGCCGGCGCGGGCATCACCGCCGTCGCCTGGATCGGCGCGGCCCTCGCCGCCGCCGTCGTCCCCGCCGCCCTCCTCGACCGGGCGCTGTCCCGGCGCCGGTCGCGGGCGGTGCCCGCCCAGGTCACGGCGGTGTGACGCACGTTACCCGCGGCGCTGTTATGGGCCGGGCGTCCCCGGTGTCTCGTGGGCAGACCCATCCGAGACGCAGGAGGCGGACATGAAGGTGATCGTGGCAGGCGCCGGGTACGCCGGGACGCTCGCGGCGAACCGGCTGGCGAAGAAGGCGCCGGGCGCGGAGATCACGGTGGTGAACCCCCGGCCCGACTTCGTCGAGCGGGTGCGGCTGCACCAGCAGCTCGCCGGGACGGGCCGGGCGGCGACCCCGCTGGCGGAGATGCTCCGCGACGGGATCCGCACGCGGCAGGCGGCCGTGGAGAAGATCGGCGACGGGTGCGTGGCGCTCGACGGCGGCGAGACCCTCGACTTCGACTACCTGGTCCTGGCCGTCGGCAGCACGCTCTCGCCGCTGCCGGGCACCGTCCCGGTCGGGACGTGGGAAGGGGCGGAGCAGGCCCGCGCGGCGCTGGCGGCCCTGCCCGCGGACGGCGCGGTGACCGTCGTCGGCGCCGGGCCGACCGGCATCGAGACCGCCGCCGAGGTCGCCCACGCCCGCCCCGGCCTGACGGTGCGGCTCGTCGGACGGGACTTCGCGGCCTCCCTCTCGGAGAAGGCCCGCGCGCGCGTGCGGACCGGCCTGGAACGGTTGAATGTGACGGTGCTGGACGACACGGTGACGGAAGTGCGGGACGACGGCGAGGTGCTGCTGGGCTCGGGCGGGCGGCACGCGTCGGACCTCGTCCTGTGGGCCGTCATCGGCGGCGTCCCCGACCTCGCCGCGCGCAGCGGCCTGGAGGTCGACGAGCGGGGCCGCGCCCTCGTGGACGAGTACCTGCGCAGCACCGGCGACCCGCGCATCGTCGTCGCCGGCGACTGCGCCGCCGTCCCCGGCTCGCGCATGTCCTGCCAGACGGCGGAGCCGCAGGGGACGCACGCCGCCGACACGGTGGCCCGGATGATCCAGGGACGCCCGCTCAAGCCGTACTCGGTGGACTACGTCGCCACGTGCATCAGCCTCGGCCGGCGCGACGGCGTCATCCAGCCGTCGCACCGGGACGACAGCCCGCGCCGCCGGTTCCTCGCCGGACGGGCGGCGGCCCTGACGAAGGAGGGGGTCGTCCGCAGCGCCCGGTTCAGCGCCAGGACCGGCATCGGCGCCACCGGGCTCCCCGGATCGAAGTGACCGGCCGGCGGAGCCGGCACACGACAGGGACGAGGACATGACCGACGACCACGCCACCGACGCGGCGACCGACGCCTTCGTCGCCCACCGCAACCTCCTCTTCACGGTCGCCTACGAGATGCTCGGCTCTGCGGCGGACGCGGAGGACGTCCTCCAGGAGACGTGGCTGCGGTGGGTCGGGGTCGATCTGGACCAGGTGAAGGACCCGCGCGCCTACCTGGTCCGGATCGCGACCCGGCAGGCGCTCAACCGGCTGCGCACGATGTCCCGGCGCAAGGAGTCCTACGTCGGCCCCTGGCTGCCGGAACCGCTGCTCACCGCGCCGGACGTGGCGGAGGACGCCGTCCTCGCCGAGAGCATGTCGATGGCGCTGATGCTGGTGCTGGAGACGCTGTCGCCGACCGAGCGCGCGGTGTTCGTGCTGCGCGAGGCGTTCGACGTGAGCTACGAGGAGATCGCGGCCGCGGTCGGCAAGAGCCCCGCGGCCGTCCGGCAGATCGCCTACCGCGCCCGGCGGCACGTCGACGCCCGCCGTCCACGCGAGGCGGTCTCGGCGAGCGAGAGCCGGGCGGTCGTGGAGTCGTTCCGGCGCGCGCTCGACACCGGCGACCTGCAGGGCCTGCTGGACGTCCTCGCGCCCGAGGTCGTCCTGATCGGCGACGGCGGCGGCGTGAAGCAGGCCGCGCCGCGGCCGATCGTCGGGGCGAGCAAGGTCGCGCGCTACATCGTCGGCGGCAGCGGCAAGGTCAAGAGCACGGTCGCGATCACGACGGAGCTCACGGTCGTCAACGGCGCGCCGGCGCTGCTCCTGCGGCTCGACGGCGAGATCGACGGTGTCATGGCGGCCCGCGTGGAGGGCGGCCGCATCACCGGCCTCTACTACGTCCGCAACCCCGCGAAGCTGACCCGCGTGGACTCCGAGACCCCGCTCAGCCTGGGCTGAGCGGGCCGCCCGCCCTGGCGGCCGGTTCAGGGGCCGGTGCGCGGCACCGTGGTCTGGTGCACGGCGACCGCCGGCTCCACCGTCGAGTAGATCGGCACGAACCGGGTGAAGCCGGTGGTGCGCAGGACCTCGCGGATCCGCAGGTTGACCGCGGCGAGGGCGAGGGTCCCGGACGCGCGGGCGCCCTCGCCGGAACCGTCCGCGCGGGCCCCCTCCTCGCCGGACCCTGCCCCGGGGCCGGCGGCGCCCTCGCCGGGGCCGGGGCGCTCGGGCGCGGACAGCAGCCGGTGGATCCCGGCCAGCACGCTGAGCCCGCTGGAGTCGATGAACGCGACGCCCGCGAAGTCCAGCACCAGGTGGCGCGCGCCGCGCGCGATCAGCGCGGCCAGGTGGTCGCGCAGGCGGCCGGCGGTGGCCACGTCCACCTCGCCGGTCAGCGTGACGACGACCAGATCGGTGTGCACCGGGTCGGCCCGGCTCTCCACGGTCAGGCCCATGGTGGCTGCTCCATACCCGGACAGGAGCCGATCACTCATTTCTCTTGTTTCGGACGTATTTGACGGAAAGACCGGAATTCCACTGCCAGGGAAACGGGGCTTTTTGCGGCGGTTGCGCGGCCCGCCGGGAATCGCCGCGCTCCCTTGCGGTCGCCCGTCCGGCGCGCTCTCCCTGGAAGACTCGACGGTCGACATCGACGCGACGAAGAAAAGACGATGAGCAGCGAGGCGCAGCGGAACACGGCACCGGGGGTCCGATACCGAGGGGACCGCCGGGACCCGCGCGCGCGAACGGGCACCGCCGGGCCGCCCGCCGCCGTCGCGGACCTCGCCCCGCCCCGCCCGCCGGGAGCGCCCGGCCCTGCGTCCGCGCTCCGCCCGCCCGCCTCCCCGCACAGGACGCGGGCCCGCCGGGCGGCCGTGGGCAGGGCCATCGCCCGCACCGTACTGATCATCGCCGCCGGCCTCGCGACCGGGCTGCTGACGACGCTCACGTTCGTCCTGCTGCTGTTCGCGGTCGGGTACCTGCTCCAGGGCACGTGGCGGACGGGCCTGTGGCTGCTCGCCGCCGCGCCGGCCGCCTTCGCGTCCGCGCTGGCCGCCGGCGGCTGCCTGTTCCGGCTGATCCGCCGCGCCCGCTTCCGCCGCATCTGAGGGCCGCGCGGCGGCTCCGGGGCCGCCGCACCGGACGGTTGCCCGAGGGGAACCAGGGGTAGGGGGCGACCATAGGAGGCGGGCGGTCCCCCAGCGCCCGCGGACGCGTGCGCGCGAGGGGGACTCCAGTGGGGGAGCACAGGCAGGAGGAATGGCCGCGGCTGCGCGTCGCGGACTGGACCGGCACGCGGGAGACCCTGCACATGTGGGCGCAGATCGTCGGGAAGATCCGCATGGCGCACGCGCCGCTGGTCAACCACTGGTGGCAGGTCACGCTGTACGTGACCCCGCGGGGCCTCACCACCTCGACGATCCCGTTCGCGGCCGGGGCGTTCGACATCGAGTTCGACTTCGTCGGCCACGTGCTCCGCATCCGCTCCAGCAGCGGCGAGGAGCGCCGGGTGGCGCTGGAGCCGAAGCCGGTCGCCGACTTCTACGCCGAGACCATGGACCACCTCGTCGGGCTCGGGATCGAGACGACGATCCAGGCGCGGCCGAACGAGGTGGAGCCGTCGATCCCGTTCGCCGACGACCACCAGCACGCGTCCTACGACCCGGACGCGGCGCGGCTGTTCTGGCGGCAGCTGCTCCAGGCGAACCGGGTGCTCGGCGAGTTCCGGTCCCATTTCGTCGGCAAGGTGAGCCCGGTGCACTTCTTCTGGGGCGCGATGGACCTCGCCTGCACCCGGTTCTCCGGACGCGACGCGCCCCGGCATCCCGGCGGCGCGCCGAACTGCGGCGACTGGGTGATGGTCGAGGGGTACTCGAAGGAGCTGAGCAGCTGCGGGTTCTGGCCCGGCCTCGACGAGGGCGCCTTCTACGCCTACGCCTACCCCGAGCCCGACGGGTTCGCCGAGCGTCCCGTGGCGCCGGACGCGGCGTTCTACAGCCGCGAGAATGGGCAGTTCCTGCTGCCGTACGAGGCGGTGGCCACGGCGGACGACCCGGACCGGACGCTGTCCGCGTTCCTCCAGAGCACCTACGAGGCCGCCGCGGACCTCGGCGGCTGGGACCGGGCCGCGCTGGAGGACGACCCGAACCGCTGGGCCCCGTACCGGGTGTAGCGCGCGACGAGAGAAGGGAGCCGGGATGCCCGGCCAAGGTGGTTTCCCCGCACCGACCGAAGGGCTGGTGCTCACGCACTTCCTGACCGTCCGGGACGTGGCCGTCTCCAGGGACTTCTACGTGAACGTCCTGGGCGGCGAGGTGGTCCTGGAGGAGAACCCCGCCACCGTGAAGGTGGCGAACAGCTGGATCATCATGAACCCCGGCGGCGGACCGACACCGGACAAGCCGGACATCGTCCTTACGCCGCCCTCGCCGGGCGACCCGGTGTCGACTTTCATGAACGTCCGGGTGGCGGACATCAACGCCTTCTATGAGCACGCCAAGGCCCAGGGCGCCGAGTTCGTCACCGAGCCGCTGGACCGCAAGGCCGAGATCCGCTGCTACATGCGCGACCCCGACGGCTACCTCATCGAGGTCGGCCAGGCGACCGGCCTGCTCCAGGGCATCTTCGCCGACCCGCCGGCGTCGTCGTCCGGCTGAGGGATCGTCCCGCCGCCCCCGTTCCCGGGCGCTCCCGGCGGGATTTCTTCGCCGGGAGCGATGAACGGACGGGAGCCGGCCGGTATATCCGACGACCTGACGCGTGCCCGGACGCCCGCGCACACACAGCCCGTCGCGCGAGCGGGCGTTCCAGCGCGGCGGACGCCCTTGGAGGAGGCCCGGTATGGACGAGGACTTCGAGGCCCGTGTGGAGCCCTACCGGCGCGAGCTGCTGGTGCACTGCTACCGGATGCTCGGGGCCGTCCACGAGGCCGAGGATCTGGTCCAGGAGACGATGCTGCGCGCGTGGCGGGCCCGCGAGCGCTACGACGCGGGGCGGGCGTCCGTCCGGACGTGGCTGTACCGGATCGCGACGAACGCCTGCCTGACGGCGCTGGAGGGCCGGTCGCGGCGGCCGCTGCCGTCCGGCCTCGGCGCCCCGAGCGAGGATCCGCACGCGCCGCTCGTCCCGGCGCTGGACGTGCCGTGGCTCCAGCCGTTCCCGGACGCGCTGCTCGGCGATCCGGCGGAGCGGGCCGTCCGGCGGGGGACCCTGCGGCTGGCGCTGATCGCGGCGATGCAGGCGCTGCCGCCCAAGCAGCGGGCGGTGCTGATCCTCCGCGACGTGCTGGAGTTCCCGGCGGCGGACGTCGCGGAGCTGCTGGAGACGAGCCCGGCGGCGGTGAACAGCGCGCTCCAGCGGGCGCGGGCAGGGCTGGAGGAGGCGTCCCCGGCGGAGGACCGGGTCGCCGAGCCGGACGACGGCGCGATGGACGCGCTCGTGGACAGCTACGTCCGGTCGTTCGAGGCCGCCGACGTGGCGGGACTGGTCGGCCTGCTGACGGAGGACGCGGTGCTGGAGATGCCGCCCGTCCCGCTCTGGTACCGCGGCAAGGACGCCTACGGACGGTTCATGGAGCGGCTCTTCGCGATGCGGGACACCGACTGGCGGATGGTCCGGACGGCGGCGAACGCGCAGCCCGCCGTGGCCGCCTACCACCGGGACGACGACGGCGGCCACGTGCTCCACACCCTCCAGGTGTTCGACGTCCGCCCCGACGGGCTGGCGCGCAATGTCGTCTTCCAGGACGCGCGGGTCTTCGCGGCGTTCGACCTGCCGCCGCGGCTGGAGGCCCGCTGAGATTCCGGTTGCGGGCAACTCAATGGGCGCAAACGTAGACTGGCGGGCATGACCGGGATCCCCGACGGCGACCTGATGCGGCTCGACCACCAGGTCTGCTTCGCCCTGCACACCACGTCCCGGGCCTTCGACGCGCTCTACCGGACGGAGCTGAGCGGCCTAGGGCTGACGTACCCGCAGTACCTGGCGATGCTCGCGCTGTGGGAGGCGGACGGTCCGACGGTCAAGCGGCTGGGCGAGCGCCTGCGGCTCGATTCGGGGACCCTGTCGCCGCTGCTCAAGCGGCTGGAGTTCGCGGGCCTGGTGGAGCGGCGCCGCAGCCGCGACGACGAGCGCTCGGTGACGGTGCACCTCACCGAGCGGGGCGACGCGCTCCGGGCGCGCGCGGCGGACGTCCCGCGCCGGATCCTGGAGGCGACCGGCCTGGACCTCCAGGAACTCCTCACTCTGCGCGAGACGCTGCGCCGCGTCACCGCGAACCTCGACGCCGCTCGTTGAGTCGCTGGTCGTTGAGTCGCCGGGCGGGGATGCGGTCGAGGACGGGGAGCGGGACCAGCCCGTACTGGTAGAAGTCGACGGTGTCGGCGCCGGACGCGCGGGCCACGTCGATCTTGTCCGCCAGGTGTTCGGCGGACGCGGTGTCGGGATGCCCCGGGCGCAGGACGGCCCGCAGCCGGGTGTCCGGGCCTAGTGCGGCTCGGTAGGCGGCGACGTCCTCGGCGATCCGTGCGGTTTCCCGGGCGTAGCAGAGAACGGCATAAGACGGGACGGCACCCGCCAGGGAGGCGGGGTCGATGCCGACCTGCCAGGCGTCGGCGGCGGCCGGGGCACCGCTGGGGAGGCCGTCCGCGTAGCCCTTCATGGCGCCGGTCAGGTCCACGAACGTCAAGCGGGAGCCTTCCGCCGCCACGGCGTCGGCGACCTCGGCGGCCAGGGACGTGACGACCGGCGTGCGCGCGCGGGCGAACTCGGCTAGGGCGTCCGGGATCTCCTCCGCGGGCGGGCCTCCGTCGAGCACCGACGCCGCGAGCCGGGCCGCGACGTCGCGGGCCTGATCGGCGCCGGGGACGCGGCGGCGGCAGTGCTCGCAGAAGCACAGGCCGAGGGCGAACTCGGCGGCCGGGCCGAGGTCCACGAACGAGCGTTCGTGGTGGTAGCCGTGGCCGAACGTCCCGAAATGCAGGGACTCGGCGACGACGGAGTCCATTCCCTGCCGGGCTATGGCGCGGCCTAGGGCGACGGCGTAGGCGCGGACGTCCGGGTGGGACGGGCAGAGGTCGGCGGGCGCGGCGCGGTCGCCGAAGCAGTTCTCTTGCGTCACGTCCGGGAACGCCAAGCCGAGCGTGGTGTTGTGCAGGAAAACGCCCCACCCGTGCAGGGGGACGCCGAGCGCGCGCGTCTCCTCCCGAAGCGCGCGCAGCGGCTGCTCGTCCGCGCCCTCGCGCACGGGCGGGACGAGCCGGAGCCCGTCGAAGTGGCCGTCCAGCGGGAAATGGACGCCGTCGTGGCGGAACGTGACGCGCGAGCGGCCGTGGGGCGTCACGTCGCGGGCGCGGTGGTAGGCCGCGCCGACCGTGATCGAGGAGACCCCGTGGGCCAGGATCCGCGCGGCGTCGACGCCGCGCAGGTCCTCCACCAGGACATAGAGGGAGGAGTCCATCAGCTCTTCTCGTGGACGGCGACGACGGGCCCGACGAGGATACGGCGCCCTCACCCGACCGCGCCTAGCGCGTCAGCGCCGGCCTTCGGAGGCGCGGCGCAGGAGCCGCGGCCTGACCCGCCCCAGGCCCTGCAACGGGCGGGGCCGGAGCGACGAGATGTCGAAGCGGCCGCCGCTGGGCAGCGCGGACGCCAGCTCGCCGTCGATCAGGACGGTGCCGGGGTAGGCGGTCGCGGTGAGCCGGGCGGCGAGGTTGACGGGCGTGCCGAAGACGTCGCCGAGCCGCTGGATGACCTCGCCGTACGCCAGGCCGACGCGGACCTTGGGGAACTCGGGGTCCTCGTTGAAGCGCTCCGCGACGCGCAGGCCGATCTCGGCGGCGGCGGACGGGTCGGTCGCGACGAAGAGGACCTCGTCGCCGAGGGTCTTGACGACCCGGCCGCCGAGGTCCGCGACGATCTCCGCCGTCGCGGACTCGAACCGCTCGACGAACGCGGCGAGCGCGTCGGCGTCGAGGCTGCGGCTGAGCCGGGTGAACGAGACGACGTCGGCGAACCCGACCGCGAGGTGGGCGAGGCCGGCGCCGGGGTCGGACGGCGCGGCGGCCGTGACGGCGGCGGCGCGCATCCCGGCGGCGGTGAGCTGGCGGCGCCAGCCGTGCAGCAGCAGCCGCTCGAACGCGGGCCGCAGCTCCTCGGTGGCGGCGAGGGCCGCGGTGACCAGGTCGGGCGTGACGGGCTGGTCGGCCGGCAGCACGCTGAGGCGCTGCAGCCAGACGTCGCCGAGCCAGCTCGCGAGCCGCCCCATCGTCTGGCCGACGGCGCGGACCAGCTGCAGGACGGTGTCCTCGTCGACGAGGTCGTGGCCGAGCACCTCGTTGATCTCGCGGAGGGCGGTGACGTCGCCGTCGGTGAAGGCGACCTCGTCGTCGGGCGGGATGGGGAAGCCCAGGGCCTGCCAGATGCGGCGCGCGTACGCGTCCGGGACGCCGGAGAGGGCCTCGACGTCCTTGCGCGTGTAGCGCAGGGGCCCGCCGAGGAGGGTCTCCTCGATGTCCAGGGGTCCGCCGGGGTCCGTCATGGACTCCCCCTCTATGTCTCATTGATCAATGTCACAATGATGGCGGAGTAAGATCGCGGCGGTCAAGATGGACGCAACCGGCAGGCGGGGCATGGCCGAGTACCGAATCGACGACCTGGCGCGGGCCGCCGGGAGCACCGTGCGCAACATCCGCGCCTACCAGGACCGGGGGCTGCTGCCGCCGCCGCGGCTCGCCGGCCGGGTCGGCCTGTACGACGACTCGCACCTGGCCCGGCTGCGGCTGATCGGCCAGCTCCTCGGCCGCGGCTACACGTTCGCGGTCATCAAGGACCTGCTGACGGCGTGGGAGACCGGCCGGGACGTCGGCGACGTCCTCGGCCTGGAGAAGGTGCTCACCGACCCGTGGTCGGACGAGATCCCCGGCACCGTCGGCTACGACGAGCTCATCGCGATCTTCGGCGCCGGGCTGGACGAGGCCGAGCGGGAGCGGATGCGGGAGCGCACCGTCGCGCTCGGCCTGATCGAGCCGGACGGCGAGAAGTTCCGCGTGCCGAGCCCCCGGCTGCTGCACGTCGGCGCCGAGCTGGTCGCGGCGGGCATCCCGCTGGACGCGGTGCTCGACATCGCCGAGAGGATCCGCGGCGACGTCGACGTGATCGCGGGACGGTTCGTCGGCCTCGTCCAGGAGCACGTCTTCGCCCGGCTGGAGGACCAGCCGGGCGGCGAGGAGGTCACCGAGGTCGCCGCGGTGGTGCGGCGGATGCGGCCGCTGGTGAAGATGGTCGTCGACCCGCTGATCGCGCGGGCGATGGAGGCCCGCGTGCAGGCCGCGCTCGGCGAGCACCTCGAGACGATCAGGGACCACCTCGCCGGCGACGGCCGGCCCGCCGCCGGCTGAGCCCGCGGCCCCGGGGGCCGCGCCGCCGGGCGGCCCTGCGCGTCACAGCAGCGAGGCGCCCCACTTGACGGTGACCTGGTGGGCGGCGCCCTCGGAGTCGGTGAAGGTCAGCGTGCCCTGGCCGGGCAGGCCGATGAGCGCGGTCCGCAGCGTGACCGTCACGTGCGCCGTCCCGCCCTTGGCGACGCCGCCCTGCATCTGCGACAGCACCAGCTCGCCGTTGGACGTCATCGCCGTCCAGGTCACCGGCCCGTTCTTGGCGGACAGGCTGACCTGCGCGGTCTTGGTGCCGTACATCTCGACCGTGCCGGGGTTCACCACGAGCACGCCCGGCCGCGCGGGCGGCTTCGGGGTCGTCGGCGTGGGCGTCGGCGGCGCGGACGTCACCGGGGGCGACGGGCTCTTCTCGTCGGTCTGCGGCTGGACGGGCGCGCCGGACGGGCCGCCCGGCACGCCGGACGGGCCGCCGGGGCCGCCGGGCGCGCCGGACCGGTGGCCGCCGTGCTCCTTGCTCCCGCCGCCGTGCCCGCCGTCGTGCTTGATCGTCGGCTGGTTCAGGAACGGCGGCCACGACAGCGTGCCGCCGCCGATGCCGGGCCCCATGAGGAGCGCCGCCACGACCGCCGCGACCAGCGCGCCCGCCATCCCGCCGCCGGTGAACAGCCACCGCCGGGTGAACGGCGACGGCACGTCCGGCTGGCTCGGCAGGCCCTCCGGGGTCAGCGGGCCGCCGCGCGCGGCGATGTCCGCGCGGTAGCCGGCCAGCTCCGGGTCGGTCGCGGTGTGCATGACGCGGTGGCGCAGCGCGGCGGGCAGCACGGGCGCGGGCGCCCGGCGCAGCAGCGGCGCGGCGCGGACCCGGCCGCGGGCCCGGCAGGCCGGGCATCCCTCGACGTGCTCGGCGACGGCCGGATCGGCGGCCTCGTCCGCGGCGGCGTCGCCGCGGCGGTGGAACGTCCGCCACAGCGCGGCGGACAGCGGGCCGCGCCTCGCCCCCTCGCGGGCGGCGCCGGACGCGCCGTCCGCCGTCTCAGGGCCGTCCACGGCGTCCCGGCGATCTTCGCCCCCCGGCGTCTCGGCGCCGGGCGGCCGCTTCGCCGGCGGGGTGCGGGCCGCCAGGACCGCGATGGCGGCGGGCCGGGTCTCCTCGGCCGCCTCGTCGTCGGGTTCCGGGACGGGCGCCGAGAAATCGGCGCAGGAGCGGGCGGCCCGGACGGCCTCGGCGGCGAGCGCCGCCTCCATCGCGGCGCCGCCCTCGCGGACGCGCGCGGCGGCGCGGCGGCCCGACATCCCGAGCGCGGCGCCGAGCCGCGCGGGCCGCAGGTCGTGCCGGAACGCCATCAGCACGGCCTCCTGGTCGACCGGGTCCAGGGCGTCGAGGGCGGCCCGCAGCAGGCGGTGCAGCTCGGCGGACGGCGGCCAGCCGGAGACGTCGCCGGCGTCGGCGCGCTCCAGGAACGGGGTGTCGGAGAACTCGGCGTCCCGGTCCCAGTAGAGGTGCCTCGGGCGGCCGCGGCGGATGCAGCGGCGCCGGGCGGAGCCGTAAAGCCACGAGCTCAGGTGCAGGTGGTCGCGCATCCGGGGGGCGCGGCGGCTCGCGTCGATGAAGGTGTCGTGGACGATGTCGGCGGCGGTCTTCTCGTCTCCCGTCATTGACAACGCGTAGTCGTAAAGGCGCTCACCGTACTCGTCATAGAGCGTGCCCAGCGCCGCCTCGTCGCCTTCGTTCAGACCCTGGACCAGTTTTCGGTCCGCCACGTCTTCGGAGGGAGACAATCTGGGCATACACGCTCCCCGACACCGGCATGAGAGTCCGCCCCCAAAGGGGCCGTCCGGACATTCAGCCCACCTTGCATACACCCCTTGGCCCGTTCGACACCACTCGATCCCCCGAAAACGCCGATACCGGTGACCGAACGCCGAAGCGCCCGCCCCTCTCGGTGACCACTCCGTTCATGACCGAGCGTCAGAATCCGGTCAGATGATGTTATGTTGGTACCATGGTACATGTGGACCGTGTTCAGACCGGCATGCGGATCGAGCGGAACGTGCTGAAGGTGCTCAAGGGGCTGGCCGAATACCTCGACATCTCGCTCGGCGACCTGGTCGAGGGCATCGCCCTGCACGCCTTCGACGGCAGCGCCCCCTTCTCCCCCGAGACGCTCGGCAAGATCCGGCAGCTCAAGTCCGTGTACGGGCTGACGCTCACCGCCGCCGACGCGCACGCCCTCACCGAGGACGGAGCGGCCCGATGAGGCGCCGGCTCACCGGGACCGTCCGGGTCCCGCTGCCGCCCGGCGAGGCGTTCGCGCTGTTCACGCCGCGCGGCGAGGAGCGCTGGGTGCACGGCTGGCGGCCGCTCTTCCCCGCCGGCGCCCCCGACGACACCGCCCCGGGCACGGTCTTCGAGACCGTCCACGGCACCGAGCGGACGACCTGGGTCGTCCTCGCCCGCGACCCCGGACGGCACGTCTCCTACGCCCGCGTGACACCGGGCCTCCGCGCCGGGACCGTCACCGTCGACGTCGTCCCGCACCCGGACGGCGGGAGCACCGCCGAGGTCGTCTACGACCTGACCGCCCTCACCGCCGACGCCGCGCCCGACCTCGCAGCGTTCGCCGACGGGTACCCGGCGTTCCTGCGGTCATGGGAGGACGCGATCGCCGCGCACCTCGCTCAGTCGACCCGCTCGACCTCCAGCCCGCCCTCCGCGTAGCGGCGGCGCAGCACCTTCTTGTCGAACTTCCCGACGCTCGTCTTCGGGACCTCGGCGATGAACGTCCACCGCTCGGGCAGCTGCCACTTCGGCACCCGGCCGGTGAGGAACTCCCTGAGCTGCGCCGCCGTGACCGACGCGCCGTCCCGGACGACCACGGACGCCAGCGGGCGCTCCTGCCAGCGGTCGTCCGGGACCCCGACGACGGCCGCCTCGATCACGTCCGGATGGGCCATGAGGTGGTTCTCCAGCTCCACCGAGGAGATCCACTCGCCGCCGGACTTGATGACGTCCTTCGCCCGGTCGGTGAGGACCATGTACCCGTCGGGGGAGAGGTTGCCGACGTCGCCCGTGCGCAGCCAGCCGTCGTGGAACCTGCCGGGGTCCTCGTCGCGGTAGTAGGCGCCGGTGATCCACGGGCCGCGGATCTCCACCTCGCCGACGGCGTCCCCGTCGTTCGGCAGCACCACGTCGCCGTCCCCGACCACCCGGATCTCCAGCCCGGCGAGGACCCGCCCCTGGCTGACCCGCGCCCGCCACGCCCGCTCGCCCTCCGCGCCCGCCGGCGCGTGCGCCATCGTCGCGACCGGCGACGTCTCCGTCATCCCCCACGCCTGCACGATCCGCACGCCGATCTCGTCGAACCCGCGCATGAGCGCCTCCGGCACCGCCGACCCGCCGCACGGGACGAGCCGCAGCGAGCTGAGGTCCGACCCGTGCTCCAGCGTGTACCGCAGCACGTCCGACCAGATCGTGGGAACGGCGCCCGCGATCGTCGGACGCTCCGCCTCGATCAGCCTCACCAGCGGCTCCGCCTGCAGGAACCGGTCCGGCATCACCAGCGCCGCGCCGGCCAGCATCGCCGCGTAGGGCAGGCCCCACGCGTTCGCGTGGAACATCGGCACGACCGGCAGCACGACGTCGGCGCCGCTCATCCCGAGCGCGTTCCCGGTGCACACCGACAGCGAGTGCAGGTACGCGGACCGGTGCGAGTAGACGACGCCCTTCGGGTTCCCGGTGGTGCCGCTCGTGTAGCACATGGCCGCCGCCGACCGTTCGTCGATCTCCGGCCAGTCGAACTCCGGCGGCGCGGCGGCGAGCAGCTCCTCGTACGAGTGCAGTTCCTTGCCCGCCGCCTCCAGGGGCGCCGTGTCGCCGTCGCCCACCACGACGACGTGCCGGACGGTCTTCATCTGCGGCAGCACCGGCGCGAGCAGCGGGATGAGCGACCCGTCCACGATGACGGCGTAGTCCTCGGCGTGGTTCGCGATGTACACGAGCTGGTCGGGGAACAGCCGCAGGTTCAGCGTGTGCAGGACGGCCCCCATCGACGGGACCGCGAGGTACGCCTCCAGGTGCTCGGTGTTGTTCCACATGAACGTGGCGACGCGCTGGTCACCGTCCACCCCGAGCGCGCGCAGCGCCCCGGCGAGCCGGGCGGCGCGCTCACCGACCTCGGCGTACGTCCGGCGCCGCGCGCCGTCCCCGGTCCAGGTCGCGATCTCCGCGGACCCGCACACCTGCGTGCCGTATCGCATGATCGTGGTGATGGTCAGCGGGAAGTCCTGCATGGTGCTCCACACGGCACACCTCCGGCTCAGCTGCGGAACTCCGTTCTAGCCCACCACCCCCCATTTGCCCAGAGCCCGACCCCAGCCCGGATGATCCGAACCTCAGCCACGCAAGCCCGAACCCCAGCCACGAAGGCTCGAACGCCCGCCCGAAGGCTCGAACCCCAGCCCGAAGGCTCGAACCCCCAGCCACCCTCACGGGCAGGCACGCGGAGCGAGCGCCAGCGAGCGCAGCGGGCCTGCCCGACGACTGACGGGCTGTTTCACGCGGAGCGCCAGCGGAGCGTCTAACAGC